>NZ_NOLI01000018.1:0-85664 GCF_002245975.1 Nostoc sp. 'Peltigera membranacea cyanobiont' 213
GGGGAGCAGGGAGCGGGGGGGCAGAGGAAAAATAACTAATGCCCCATGCCCCTCATCCCTTTTGTCCAATCAAAAAATAAGTTGTCATTTTCCCTTTGCCTTTAACTTCGATTTCGCCTCGCTTTTCAAATAAAAATTCATTACGCAAAGACTTATAAGTATTTTCTGTAACCTGTATTTTACCAACAATACTTTGGGATTCCATGCAGCTAGCGATGTTTATCGTGTCTCCCCAAAGATCGTAAGTAAATTTGTTGAGGTCAATTACTCTTGCCACTACAGAACCGCTATGAATGCCGATACGGAGGTTGAAGTTTTGGTTATTCTCAGTATTAAATAGAGCGATCGCAGTTTGCATCTGGAGTGCCATTCTAGCGATCGCTTGAGCACGATCTGGGCGGCGTGTAGGTAAGCCACCAAGTACCATATAAGCATCGCCAATTGTCTTGATTCTCTCTAAACCATATTTTTTGGTGAGGCGATCGAAACTTGAGAAAATCGAATTGAGTAAGTTTACCACTTGAATTGCACTCATAGAAGCAGCTATTTCGGTAAAGCCAACGATATCTGCAAATAAAACTGTGACATCGGCAATGTTAGCTGATTCTGCTTTCAGTTCCTTGGAGATTGGGGTTGGCAAAATATTCAGCAATAAATGTAAATGTTCCGTTTCTTCCTGCCGCTCGCGCAGCGCTTCTTCTGCTGTTAGTCGCTGGGTGACATTGCGAAATATGCCACGAACTGCAACCGGATGACCTTCGGCAAATTTACAGTTAATATTACCTTCTAGAAAGATTGTTTGACCATCTTTAGTAACGAATGCCGCTTTTACTCGATCGAACTTTTCTCCTGATAGCACGCGATAAAATCTTTGCCAAAATTCTTGTTTAAACTCTGGATGTATAATATCGAAAACAGTCATATTCGCAATTTCAGCTTCGTTATATCCTAAAGTTTCTCGCCATGCACGGTTGACATACAAAAAATGACCAGATGCATTGACAGATTGAATCAGGTCATTAGCATTTTCAAATAAATCCCGATATCGTTCTTCGCTTTCTATCAAAGCATTTTCTGCTTGTTTGCGTTTGATAAACTGGGCAATTTGACTACCAATAGAACCCATCATTTGCAATAGGTCTTTATCTTTTAGTTGTACGTCCCGGCTAAAGAAAACCATCACTCCTAAGATTTCACTATCGTCTAAGATGGGGAAACCAAAAGCTGCGTGCAATCCAGCTTCAGCCGCAGGTTGCGATCGCCTTTTATCTCCATCTTCTGTAATATCTTGAATCCAAAGGGGTAAACGTCTAATCCAAATTCGACCAGGTAAGCCAACACTTGGTGTATAAGTAGTTTGCCAGGTGATTGCTTTAAACTCTCGCACAGAAATTACTCGACTTGACCAAATTTCGACACACCTTAGTACTGCATTGAGGCTGTGTTTATGTACCGATGTGCCAATATATTGACTTGGTGTCCAAAGTTCGCCTAAATCCCATCCTAAGTTTTGACAAATCGACTGCAAAATTTGTGGAATTGCCTGCTTTACACTCTGGGATTCTGATAATATTCGAGTGATAGCATACTGCGTACTTGTACGCTGTTCTCGATGTTTTTGAGCAGTAATATCTCGACCAATGTAGACAATATCTTCTAATCCTTTGATTTTTTTCGGAATTACTGAACAAGAAAAAGCAATCAACCGCTTTTCTCTAGTTTTAGTTCGACAAACTACCTCGAAGTTCTGGAATTTTTGCCTAAAATAAGAATGTTGATAAATGGCTTCTATTAATACTTGATCGTCATCAATTATTCTTGATATTGGCTGATTAATTAATTCTTCTTCACTAAAACCAAATAATTGTTGAGCTGCATTATTGAGTTTTTTTATTTTCCCTACGTTACTGGTTACTAATAAAGCATCTGGTAGTGAATCAATTACTTGATACATGTAATTATTGTATGACATTATAGTATCCACGTGCAGATTTTTATCCGATGCTTGCTGTACTATTTTTTGTTTTAGTACAAGTTTATCGGTAATATCTTCAATCAGAATAATTAACTTATTTTTTAATTCATATCATGCTTTTTATCGATAAAATATATATTCATGTATAGATAAAACTTCGGCTTTGTTCCTCATTAAATTGCTTCTAATTCAAACAGTTCTTGCTCTCCTTGCAGAATAGCTTCTAAAACTAAGTGTAGTTGAGCGAAAACGATTATCAGTAACTTTTTTGTTGGGTCGATCGGAATTAATTAAGTGAGGGTAAATAATATGTCTTATATCTTTTGGAGGATTGACAATTGAATGTAATTCTGGATGTAGTCATCAAGTTATACTTAATAGGGTAGTTTATAAACGATCGCTATTTTAGCAAAACTACTCCTGTGCAATCCTGTCTTGGGTAATGCTGAAAGTTATTTAAGTTATAGCGCTTCTGGGTTAAGTCCAATAGACCTAACAAGAACAGACCCTTCCCTAGTAGCATTGGGAAGTTAAGATGTATATAAATGAATGAAAAGCGTGCTGGAATTACTCAATCCAGTAGTGAAGCAAAATGAATAGATTAGAATCTCCAGAAGAGCAAGAGCAGATCGATTTCTTACACCGTCTCTTAATGGAATCTAACTCCACTGAACATCAGACGACAGGAGAAAATCTCCGCAATCGTAGTGATATTTTGTATCAGCTAGGAGTTGCTTATCTAAGGAATGAAGAACCGCTCAAAGCTAGAGAATATTTAGAAGAAGCCGAAAAAATAGCTGATGAGTTTCAAGATTCCAGCTTCCATGCTGAAGTCCTCTACGCATTAGGAGATTCTTATTATCAGCAAAGGCAATTTAATGCAGCGATCGCTTATTATCAAAAATATTTAACTATTTCACAGCAACTTCAGAATCATCGCGGCGAAATTGCAGCTTTGTTTGAACTGGGCAATGCTTATCTATACTTAAGACAATTTACACAGGCGGCAACCTTCTATCAACAGTGTCTAGAAATTGAACAACAAATAGGCGATCGCTATTCTTCAGCTAGCACCTACCATCAGTTGGGAAGAGTTGCCCAAAATTTGCGGGAATTTGAGGAGGCGCGGCGCTATTACCAACAAGCTTTGGCGATCAAAATCGAATTTGACGCTCGCCATTCTTTAGCTAGCACCTACCATCAGTTGGGATATGTTGCCCAAGATTTACAGGAATTTGAGGAAGCGCGACGCAATTACCAACAAGCTTTAGCGCTCAAAATCGAATTTGGCGATCGCTTTTCTTCAGCTAGCACTTACCACCATTTGGGAATGCTTGTCTATGAATTGCGAGAATTTGAGGAAGCACGGCGCTATTACCAACAAGCTTTGGCTATCAAAATTGAATTTGGCGATCGCTATTCTCAAGCTACCACATGTCAAAGTTTGGGAATGCTTGCCTATGAATTGGGGGAATTTGAGGAGGCGCGGTGCTATTACCAACAAGCTTTGGCTATCTATATTGAATTTAGCGATCGCTATGAGCAAGCACGCATCCACGAAAATTTGGGAATATTTGCCCAAGGATTGGGGGAATTTGAGGAGGCGCGGCGCAATTACCAACAAGCTTTGGCTATCTATATTGAATATGGCGATCGCTATGAGCAAGCACGCGTCCACCATAATTTGGGAACAGTTGCCCAAAGATTGCGAGAATTTGAGGAGGCGCGGTGCAATTACCAACAAGCTTTGGTTATTTATATTGAATATGGCGATCGCAATTCTCAAGCTAGCACATACTACAATTTGGGAAGAGTTGCCCAAGAATTGCGAGAATTTGAGGAGGCGCGACGCAATTACAAACAAGCTTTGGCTATCAATATCGAATTTGGCGATCGTAATTCCCAAGCACTCACATACCAGGAGTTGGGAAGAGTTGCCCAAGAATTGCAGGAATTTGAGGAGGCGCGGCGCTATTACCAACAAGCTTTGGCTATCGATATCGAATTTAGCGATCGCTATTCTTCTGCCAGCACATACCACCATTTGGGAATGGTTGCCCAAGAATTGCAGGAATTTGAGGAGTCGCGGCGCAATTATCAACAAGCTTTGGCTATCAATATCGAATTTAGCGATCGCTATTCTCAAGCAATCACTTACCACGCTTTAGGAATGCTTGCAGAAGCAGAAGAAAACTACCCAGAAGCGAGGGTTTATTTGCAGACAGCGTTGGAGATATATGTTGAGTATAAGGAAGAATATTGGGGAGCGATGGCACGGAAGGTGTTAGAGAGATTACCAGGTGATGGAGTGATTAGGCAGGCGTAGCAAGTCGATGCAATCGCATTGTTAGTCGATACAATCCCATTGTTAGTCGATACAATCCCATTATCACCCAATACAATGCCATTGTCAGTCGATACAATCCCATTGTTACCCGATACAATCGCATTGTCAGTCGGTACAATAGCATTGTTACCCGATACAATCAAATTGCAATAGGTTGCATTGAGATAACACGACGATGCAAATACTCAACCGCAAGACGGCACTTATTGGCAAGTAGTGCGATCGCATCAATACAATAGTGCTTACTTGCCAAAGTGATTTACTTTGCTGTATCAACGGTTGCCCATTTTTCTCAATCCACAAATCCTCAAAAGCGGTTTCAACTTTGCCATTGTGTTTTTCCAAGTGATTCAATGCGTATTGTGCAGGATCGTAATCTTTTGACACTCCCCGTAAGTGTCAAACTACGTCAAAATTTAAGTAAACGCGATCGCGCTTACCGACAATGCAAATTACCCAAAGTCTCCACACAGCAATTCTCGTAACTGACTTAGAACGCTCTGAACACTTTTATGGCAAAGTATTGGGATTATCTAAAATAGATCGTTCCCTAAAATATGCTGGTGCATGGTATCAAGTCGGCAACTATCAAATTCACCTGATCGTTGCACCTACTGTCCCCACCAAAAACCCTAACGAAAAATGGGGACGCAACCCCCACGTCGCTTTCTCAGTCGCTAACTTAGACGCTGCTAAACAAGAGTTGCTCAATCACAATTATCTCATTCAACCCAGCGCTTCCGGCCGTCCTGCTCTATTCACTCAAGATCCTGATGGAAATATTATCGAGTTGAGTCAGCAGTGAGAGGATTAGAGGATGTCTGAAAAGTTTTTTTGTATACACCTAAGACTTGGAGATCCCCCTAAATCCACGCCACTTGCTTCACTTGGGGAGACCCCAAGACCGCAGTGGCTCCCCTTCAAAAGGGGGACTTTAAGACTCTTATTCCCCCCTTTTGAAGGGGGGTTAGGGGGGATCAACAAATATTTGATACTTTTCAGACATCCTCTTAGGCACAAGGAGAATAACCATACCCAATGACAAATGACAAATGACAAATGACAAATGAAAATAATTGCCTACTCTTATACCAATCCGCTATTAGAATCTGCTCCCGATCGAGCCGATTGGGGATGGGAGGTAGATCGGGTTTATGAAGATTTTGGCAAGCGAGAGTCTTTTGGACACACTGCGCGAACGCAATTACAACAATTATTTACCGATTGCGAAACTGAACCGGCAGATTATCTTTTGATTCGGCGGTTGGAAGAATTAGGGGATACTGTAGAGGAAATTAGCGATCGCTTGCATCAACTCGAAGCAATGGGAGTAGCGATAATTGCCACTGAACAACCCTACACTTCCGAAAATTACCCTCTCGGCGCTGACTTGCTAAATTTGCTCAATGCAATTCAACGTCAACAACGCAGTCGTCGCATCCGTCAAGGACACGCCCGTAATCGGCTTGAAGTTGCACCGCCACCCGGTAAAGTTCCCTACGGTTATCGCAGAGGTAAGGGAAAATATACTATCGATCGCAGTACTTCACCAGTAGTCAAAGATTTTTTTGAACACTTTTTACTCTATGGTTCCCTACGCGGTTCAGTTCGCTACTTGGCAAAAAAATACGGCAAAAAAATCTCTGTAACCACAGGAAGACGCTGGCTAACTAATGCAGTTTATCGCGGCAATACAGCTTACCAAAATGGTGAAATTATTTCCAATACTCATATTCCGATAATTTCTCAAGACGAAGCAGCCCAAGTTGACCGACTTTTACGCCGTAACAGCCGTTTACCATCTCGAACTGCTAGTGCTAGGCGTTCTTTAGCTGGGTTGGTTGTCTGTGCTGAGTGTCAATCACATCTGACAGTTACTCGTGTCACTCAACGCAACCAAGATAAGGAGTATCTTTATTTACGTTCTACTAGCTGTCCTCAACGCCCCAAGTGTAAGGCTATTCCCTACCAAGAGGTGTTGGAACATACAATTGAAACCGTTTGCCATGACTTACCATTAGCTGTAGCGGGGATGAATTTTCCGCAATTGGATGCAGTCAAGAATAGTTTAGGACAAGCGATCGCTCGTCAGCAAGAAATACTTGCTCAGTTACCCGCTTTAATTACAACTGGAATTTTAGATGTTGAAACAGCAAAGCTAAGGGCTTACAAACTCCGCACAGAAATTTCTGCACTGGAAGCAAAGTTGGCAACGCTTCCCCCAGTTAACTTGCGTTCTGTTGCTCAAGCTGTTTCCATACCACAATTTTGGTTAGATTTGTCGGAAACAGAGCGAAGATTTTACTTTCGAGAATTTATCAGAAAAATTGAGATTACTGTTGAGGATAAAGAATTAAAACTCCAAGTTATTTTTATTTTTTAAATTAAAGGGACGTTTATAAATCATATATACGCCAGACGCGATAAATCGCCGTCTTTACAAGAATCAGTCCTTCGTAGAGACGGCGATTTATCGCGTCTCTTTCTTTTATCGCGTCTCTTGCCTTAATCGAACAGTATTGGAGGTGGGTTTTGTCTGTATAGCCGCGAATCACCTTTGCCATAGCTATCTTTGAGACGGTTGATCCTTAGTATAGGCAACAGGTTTTGGCCCTGCATTTCGCACATTGATAACTTTATTGAGGATATCAAACCAAAAAGGCGCACCCATCGCAATAGCGAAACCACTCACTACCCAACCGCAAATTAATTTGATAACTTGTGAAATTCTAATGTAAACCTGATTCGATTTCGTAGTATCTAATAACTCAAACTGTTGATTAATATTTTGCCATCCAATAGGTATAGAAGCATTGCCTAATAGTTTTTCAATGTCCCTTCTGGCTGCTGGATCGTTGATATAATCGATTCGTTGACTTGCGCTTTGAGCAATGGTAGAGCGGATAACTGAATCTTCCGACAGTCTTTTAATTAAGTGAAATGTATCAGTATTAGTTAAGAAGGCAATTGATATTCCAATTAAAATAGCAACTCCTTTGGCATTGCGCTTATAAACACCACTGGCTCGATCCATAGAGCGATCGAACCATGTTTCGACTTCATTTTTAAACTGATTTATTTCTTCAGTGAGATCGCCAACCTTTATCCGACTACGTTGAGCAATCACAGCAAGGCTTTTGATTAAACTATCAGGAACTTCATCCGGTAACTCATTATTAATAAAATCTACAAATTTCTGGTCAATATCTCCATAAACTTCTTGAATCTTTGTGTAACTTGCACTCGTTGGATCGTTAATGCCTTTTTTAAGTTCTTTATAAGATGCTAATATCATATGCAAGTTTGTTCTTGTTTCTTCACTAGGATGTTTTACATAATTAATTAGCTGAGGAATTTTTAAGGTATCTAATAAAGTAATTGAAAATGTTTCAGAAGGAAGATAGGAAGGTCCGCTTTGTTTTTCTAGTACTTGTTCGTCAGGATTTTTAGTAAGTCTCCGAAAATGCTTTTCTACTTTTACCTTGGTTTGTTGATTCAATGTATTAATCAAAGGATCGTTATAAAGTGTTTGGACTAACTTTATTGCATTAATAATATCTGACTTGTCACTTTCACTACCACCTGACAAAAGTAATTCAATTGACAGTTTTAAATGTTTAGCTCTCCATTGTAATAATGTGGCAATCAGTTCTTGAATTTCAGAAGCTAGTAAGCTCAAAATTAAGTAAATGAAAACTAAGCCAAGAGTAATATCTACAACTACAGGTAAATTCATTGATAGGCTCCAATAATTTATTAGCTGGTTATTTTTGTAAAAAATCCTTTGAGAAAATTGTATAACATAGATATTTTAATTAAATAATCGCTTAATTAAATTTAAAATCCCAAAACTTCTTAATTTGGAATTTTAGTTAACAATCATCTCTACAATAGTCGGGAATTATTCTTGATAACCTCAAACCTTATATTGACACCAATTTCTCTATGAAGATGCACCAAACGATATGACGAGCAAGCCAACAAGAAAAATTTGAAAATCAAAGTAAATTTCTATAAGCATTCAGCACATCATTTATAAACTGTAGCAATTAATTCATATTGTGCTGAATATAGCTAGTTTAAACTAAACAGACAAAAATGGAACTAAGCATTACATTTAAAATAAAATACAAGTTAATTTACGGACTAATAACCAGGTAATAAATAATTTTTTGGTTGTATTCTTTTTATCATTTATCGGATTATATGTTATTTCACTAATTAAGATAAATTTTTCAAAAAAGAGCGCTAATTAGATAAAGTTGAGTTAATCTTGGAAACTAGCAATTGTTAAGAATATACGTTGCTACTGGGTGGCAGCATTGGAGATTCGCTAGATGTCTCTATGTAATCAAACCAGCAAGTAAAATGATTAACATAGAATATGCAAGAAGGAAGCTTTATTTGGAGTCATCTAGAAAAACAGCATCGCACGGTTGGCAAATGGATTGATTGGGTATGGCTAATAGTATTGCTGTTGGCAGCACTGTTACTGTTTAGCATCAATCTAGGAGGATTGCCGTTGCGAGATTGGGATGAAGGGACTGTGGCACAGGTTGCTCGTGAAATTTGGCACGCTCCAGCAGGTTCAATGCGTTGGCTTTACCCAACGCTAGGAGGCGAACCATATCATAACAAGCCGCCTTTGATGCATTTGCTCATTGCTTGGGCTTATTCTCTAGGAGGCGAAAATGAGTTGACAACGCGCCTACCTGGAGCAATTTTAACAGCGACATCTGTCCCTTTACTGTATTGCATTGCTAGAGAGATATTTCGCCAACGTTGGGCTGCTATTTATAGCGCTTTAATTTATCTAACAATGCTACCTGTAGTGCGTCATGGGCGGCTGGCAATGTTGGATGGCGCAATGGTAAGTTTTTTGATGCTGATGATGTTGTGCGTGCTGCGATCGCGCCGAGATTTACGTTATTGTCTTGGTGTTGGTGTGAGTTTTGGCTTGATTTGCCTAACTCAAGGATTGCTAGGCGTATTACTAGGTGCGATCGCGATCGTATTTCTCTTTTGGGATACGCCACGACTGCTCACTTGTTACTATCTGTGGTTAGCAATCTTCATTGGTATTCTGCCTGTAGCTGCCTGGTATAGCGCCCAACTGATTCACTATGGTTACACTTTCGCCCAAGTTGGGCTTGTAAACCCATCACTAGGTCGAATTGGCTCATTTGTAGAGGGTAATCCTGAACCACCTTGGTACTATGTTGTTGAACTTCTCAAATACACATGGCCGTGGTTATTATTCTTACCACAAACTGTCCGCTTAACCTGGGAAAATCGCAACCTTAGTTGGGCAAAACTAGTAATGGCGTGGAGTGGTGTTTATCTGCTGGTAATTTCTTTCATGATTACCAAAGTTCCCTGGTATTTATTCCCGATTTACCCTAGTTTAGCTTTAGCTTTTGGTATCCAATTATCAGATACAGAAAATTCGCCTTTACTCTCATCCTATCCCCGTGCTTGGGTTGCTGGTTTGGCAATACTTGCTTTGGTTGCTTCTGCTGGTAGCATTTATTTCAGTTGGGGTACACCAAAAACAGACTTACAACTGATTTTTGCAGCAGTAGCCTTAACAATGACCTTAGCGGCTATTTTGGCAGAACGAGGCGACGGGCAATTTTTGAAGATTTTGTTTTGGGGAAGTTATCTTTCGCTGCTGCTGTTAATGAAATCTAACTACTGGGTTTGGGAATTATCTGAAGCTTATCCAGTTAAACCAGTCGCCGCCATGATTGTACGGGCAAATCCAGCTACGAGGAAGATTTACACGTCTTTTCCCTACCATCGTCCCTCGTTGGATTATTATAGCGATCGCACCATCATTCCCGCTTCTGTTGGCGAACTAGAATATTATTGGCACTACAACGGACAACCTTACTTCCTGCTTCAGGCTTCTGCTTTCAACAATCTCCAGCTAGATTCAATGAAGCTAATTGACCAAGCTGAAGGCTGGAAGTTAGTTACAAAAGAAATTAATCGTCTGTAAATGGGGGGCATTGGTCTATCCCCTTGCTGAGTGCAAGGGCTAAACGCCCCGCTACCGCTAACAGCACTCAGCACTGATGAGGGGCATTGGTATTCCCCTTCTGCCCTCTTCGCCCTGATATGCATTCGAGTCTAATGGGTATTGTTTGGCTAGACTCAGAGCATCTACTTATATTCTGCAAAAAATTAAGGAATCATTGCTACCTTAATTACCTGTCGCGCCTTCATCTCACAAAACACCTGTTCTAAATCTTTTAATGGCCGCTGTTCGCTAATAAGTAACTCAAAGGAAATTTTGCGACTAGCGATCAGTGCCAATGCCTCCCGCACATACTCAGGTGTATTATGAAACACACCTTTAATGGTCAGTTCGCTGTAGTGTAGCTGTTCTGTATTAACGGTAATGCTGGTATCCCGCGGACATCCACCGAATAAGTTAACTGTTCCACCAGGACGGGCGCAGGCGATCGCAGTTTCCCAAACACTTGGTACACCTGTCGCTTCAATAACTACATCTGCGCCCCATCCTTGGGTAAGTTCTTTCACCACACTGGGAATATCCGAGATTTGATGATAATTAAAGGTCTGGGCTGCACCCAATTTCTGACCAATTTCTAGCCTTTGGTGATTACCTCCCCACAGCAACACCTCGGCTTTCTCACTCAACGCCGCCACAAACATCAGCCCGATCGCCCCATCTCCTAAGATGACTACTTTATCTTTGGGCTTAATATTGGAACGGGCTACACCATGCAATACACAAGCTAAAGGTTCCGTCATGGCTGCTAATTCCCACGGCAACTCATCGGGTATATGCAATAAATTATGCTGTACTATCGCTGCGGGAATTCTCAAGTATTCTGCAAAAGTACCATTATTCCAGGTCAGATTCGGACATAATGAATACTCTTGACGTTGACAAAAAAAGCACTTCATGCATGGGGCGGAATTATTAGCGACGATGCGATCGCCCACTTGCCAATTTGTAACCCCTGCACCCAAGGCAACAATTCGCCCAGCACCTTCATGACCAAACAGCGTTGGCGGTTTCAACATCTTGGCATGACCACCACGCCGCCAGACTTTCAAATCTGTACCACAAGTTGTTGCTGTCTCTACTTGCATCACAACTTCGCCACCCGCAGGAGTGGGGTCAGCAACTTTTTCTAAGCGTAAATCTTCTTGCCCATAAAGTAACGCTGCTAACAAAATTTAAAACCTATCAATTAGATCCATCCGATTTTACCAGTTTGAGCTAATTGATAGATATCAACAAATCAGTCTTAATTTTTAGTCAAATTTTATTAATCTGGGTAACTTGGTAGAAATAAACCAAATTATATTACGAAACGTAAACAGGCTTAAAGCCCTTACTAATGACAAATGACAGCCCTTGCCAACTTACTTAAACAAATTGCAAAAACTAGGTATTTACCACTGGTTGGGGAAGCACTACAGTGTTCCGGGTTTCCACATTAGGCAAGCGAGTAGCAGTTAACAGTGGCACTTCTTGTCTGCACGACAGGCAAAACCAATATAGTTCGCCATGACGGGCATGACGCAGGAGGGAACCACCGCAGCATGGGCAGGTGTTGGCTCTCGTACTCATACTAATATTCTCCTTAAAAAAATTTGTTGTTTAAACTCAGCAAAAAAACTGTTGATTAAAAGTGGATTTTAGCAGCATGAATGCGACCATTCGATTCTATGCGGTCTTTAATAATTTGTCTGTAAACAGCTTCATATCCGTTAACCATTTGGCTAACGCTAAAGTTGTTTTCTACATATTTTCGACAGGTTTGACGATTGAGTTCCAAAGCTAGGGGAATCATTGCCGCCATTTCTGCATAGCTTTTGCAGATAAAACCTGTTTTCCCGTGGGCAATCACTTCAGGTACCGAGCCGAAATTCATGGCAATAACTGGTGTACCAGTTGCCATTGATTCAGTCATTACTAACCCAAAAGGTTCTTGCCAGTTAATAGGAAAAAGAGTTATGGCTGCATTGCCCAAAAGTTCAGTTTTTTCGGCGTGGTTAATTTCACCTAGATATTCAATTTGCTGACCATCAATGTGGGGGGCAATCTCTTGTTCAAAAAACTCAGAGTCTCCAACATCAACCTTTCCTGCCATCTTCAAACGCCAACCAGTCTGCTTTGCAATAGCGATCGCATATTGTGGCCCTTTTTCTGGCGAAAAACGACCTAAAAATGCTAAATATGGAGGTTCTGACGGTTGCGCTACAAATGGATAATCTGCTACCTCTATTCCGTTATAAACAGTGCCAACATAATTTAGATCGACTTGACGTTGCGAGTTACTAATACTGACATAAGGTTGCTTCTGATAGTAGCTAAATGCGTGACGGGTGTCGTTTGTAAAATTATTGTGCAGGGTATGCACTGTAGAAGTTGCTGTTATGAAATTCGCTAAAGGTAGTGCCGAAATCCCTACATGAGAATGGATAAGATCGAATTCGCTAGCACGTTGGTAAACTTGGCTTAGTTCTAGCATCTCGTACACTGCATACTCTTTAACATTTGGGTCTAAGCGTAATGCACGTGGATAAACTGCTTCTAAATGAGCCAAAGTTTGAGAATCACCAGAGGCAAATAAAGTTACCTCATGACCGCGACTAACAAGTTCATCAGTCAAGCGACTCACTACCAGTTCTATCCCTCCATAACTAAGAGGTGGAACTCTTTCCCATAAGGGGGCAACTTGAGCGATTTTCATAAGTTTTTTTGGTTCAGTCTATGAAATTGTTCTCAATATGATGAGTTGCATCATTATTGTATGAGAACAGAGCATTTCTACTCACTATTTTGAAATTTAAATTAACCTAACAGGCTACCAAAAGCACAATAACGGTTAACCGTCTCGCAAATTTTTTACCGACAAATCTAAAGGACTATCGGCAAAAGTCAACCCTGAGCTACATTTATAACCTATAGCAAATCAATTACTTATTGCATCTGTCTTGGGGATCATAATGAAGTAGAATGTTTTGTAGCAGAACTTACAAAATTGAATATTTGGTAGCTGGCAATACTAAAATGTTCAATGGGATCAAATGATTAAAGGTTTGTTTAAACGTAATTGGCAAATGGAAAAGAAATTATAAATATTAAGTAATTGTACAATAATTACATAATTTGTAATTATTAATTTACAAAGAATTCTGATAACTAATGAAAATCGCTACTTGGAACGTCAACTCAATTCGCACTCGCCTCGAACAGGTTACTGAATGGTTAACTAATAATCCTGTTGATGTTCTCTGCTTGCAAGAAACCAAAGTTGCGGATGCTGAGTTTCCGCGATCGCCTTTTGAGCAGTTGGGCTATAACCTTTATATATCAGGACAAAAATCTTATAACGGCGTAGCCCTGATTAGCCGCCAGCCACTTATAGACGTAAGTAGCGGGTTTAGGGCGATTTTGCCAGATTTACACCACGAATGGGATGAGCAAAAGCGGGTAATTACAGGTGTAATTGATGGTGTTCGGATTGTTAATTTATATGTTCCCAATGGTGCAGCAGTCGGAACTGAAAAATATGAATACAAACTGAGTTGGTTGACAGCGCTACACGAGTATTTGCGATTGCTTGTGCTGTCAGAACCTGCAATATGTGTGTGCGGTGACTTCAACATCGCCCTAGAAGACAAGGATATTCACGAGCAAGTGAGTACAGAAAATCACATTATGGCAACGGAAACAGAACGCCAAGCTTTACGGGATATTCTGCAACTGGGATTTGCCGATGCTTTCCGCAAATTCACCACAGAAGGCGGAAATTATAGTTGGTGGGATTATCGCGCCGCCGCCTTCCGTCGCAACTTAGGTTGGCGGATTGACCATCACTATCTCACACCCGTGCTGTACGAGCGTGCTACAAGTTGCGTCATTGATGCCGCACCCAGAAAATTAACCCAACCCAGCGACCATACGCCGGTAATTGTGGAATTTTGAATTTGGGCATGGGGCATTGGGGATAGCTCAATAATCAGTAGTTCTTCCTTTGCTCCCCCTGCTCCCTTGCCCCTTCTCCCCCATTCCCCATCAATTTAACGGCTTATATATATCCTCAGAACTGGGATTGAGATAAGGACGCTGTAAATCTATTAGGTGTCGCTCAAAGTGTTGGTCAATAACTCTCATCCGTTCTTCCATTGCATTCTTGCCTTTTTGCCAAGCTTCCAACAAAGCATTAGCGACGATTTGGCAACGGTTCATCCCAAAACTTTCTTGTGCGGCAAACTTTTGGGTTGGTTCCTCGGCTAAACCTAAACCTGGGGCTAAAAATTTTGTAAATAAAGGGATTTCGGGCTGGAAATGGGATTGGTTTTCTGGATAAATAGCCTGAAGGATTGTGCGAATTGCTGGATAGTCGGAGAGTTCAAAGTAGAGTAGCCCCGAATCATAGCGTCCGTATGCACAGGGATTGTGAAGAACTTGAAAGCTAAAGGGTATCGAGGCTGCATTCAATTGCAGTGTCAGACTTTCCATGAGAGCGATCGCACCAGATGGTGTAAAGTTAAAGTAAATTCGCCCTGCTCCCAAATCAGCATCAGGATTGCTCTGCTGTTCCTGTCCTACATTACTAACTGCTAAGTAACAGCCATTTTGCAATCGATTTTTGGGCATCCAGATTGCCACCATATCACCCACTTTGGTAGATTTCTTGCTGGATTTGAGATGGCAATCTGGCTCAATATAAAGTGTTAAACCGCCTTTAGTCACCGCCATAGTACCATCAGGTTCTTTCCGCAGAACCTCCCATCGAGGGTCAAAGTAACCTATGCCGTGATTACTGGCGTGTAATTGCTCGTAAAAGTTCCAATCAATTTCTAAGACGGAATTATCTGCTAAATTCTGCTTTGGCGGGTAATTATTACTATCACTGTTGACTGCTAAGGTACTTTGTAGAGAGCCATTGTAATATATTCCATAAAGAAAGTTTCGCAGCAATAAGCTGAGATATTTCTGTTGTAAGTCTACAGAATTTTGCTGAAATCTATCGGCTACTTTAGTCGGTAGAGCAAAGGGTTGATAATTGGGATGATAAATACAAAAATTTGACTCAATCTGAATATTCTTAGCAATGTCAAATAGAGAAGTTAGTGGTTGATTGATAGAGTAATTTAGCATTAATCCATTTAGAATTCAAACTTTAAAAAACAGAATTCAGTAGTCAGAATTCAGAATTATTCTACTACCTGCTATTAACAACCCCGAAGCCGGGTTTTTTCGTAATAGAGTCGAAGTAGCTGTGGCTCCTCTACAGGCTGAGGAAGTTTATGAACTTTTCCAACAGGGTTAAGGATTTCTGACTCTGATATCCCGAAAATAGTCAGTACGCCTTGCTGCGGCATAGTGAGTAAACTTTTAGCCACTTGCAGCATACAAATATCAGCATTATTAAAGGATTTCCGGCAGGTAATCATCTCCTGAATTTGATGAATCAGTGCTAGCCCTGCAAATTGAATAACGCGCACAATAAAGTCACTACGGTATTCCAAAATCATGGGGAAGGCATTTAGATAAGCTCTAATTAGAGCAATAATTGAAGGTTGTAGACTCTCCAACGGTGTCAACGCTAGATGTAGAGATTCTTGTAACTCAATGGTGGGATCTACTACAAGGCTATTGAGCCAAATGCCTAAATAGCTTGCGAGTAAAGTTCCTAAATCAAAAGCTGGATCTCCCCAAGAACAAGCTTCCCAATTAATTAGTTTTACTAGGCAATTGTCTAGTTTATCCCACCTGGAATGAACCAAAATGTTGTTCAATTTCAGGTTGTTGTGAGTCAAGCAGCAAGGATTCCAGGCATAAGCCAAATCTGCGATCGCAGATTCCAAACTCTCCGATTGCTGGTAGAGTAGATAGAATTTCAGCGCATCCGTGGGAACTGTGCCAAAAATCTCTGGCCCAATTGACTCTACCCCTTGCGCCGGATTGTAAAAGCCATAGCGAAACTCTCCTTGGGGAGCAGTTGCCATGAAATCCTTATATTCTCGGCGGTTGTAGGTTGCGCGATGGAGTCCCGCTAAAGTAGTGCCGATGGCAGTGGCAATTTCTTCTGGACAAATCTCATTGTTGTGGTAGAATGTCGCAAGTTCCCGATATTCACTTAAGTAGTTGCGAACAAGAATAGAATTCTCTTCGTCAAAATGGACTACTAATGGTGCGATCGCGGAAATATTGCCGAGAACGGGAAACTGCTGGAGCAACTGATGAAATAGCCACTCCTGAAACAATTCATGAGGAGCGCCGTCATTGTTTTTAACGTTACGTTCTTGTTTAACGAGCAGTTTCCGATTATCTGCTAGAGTCACGAGTAAATCGGAATTGTTCTTACTACTTCCTGGCAACTCAGATTTATCTGATGCGTCATCTTCTGAGCTACACAGCCCCGCTTCTTGCAGATACTGGATAACGTTATGAGAAGACAGTGATAATACCATGTATTACTTCCTACTTCATTAAATTACTTAAACTTATCTGTGTCGATATTTGGTTGTACTTAGCAGTTTTCGGTAGATAGTGAATAATAATAAAGATTCGTACAATCTACTAATATCCCATCTTTCCGATAAAAACCTGCCAAAATGGTACAAATTCCTTTACAATTGCTTTAAAATTCACTCCTAGATCCGGTGACATCTTTACACTTTATCAGCATAGTTACTTAGATACATCTAGAGCAAGTTTTGTGGTAGAGCCTTTTGATGTAGCAGCATCTCCAGCAAAAAACTGATTGGCGGCAGATGTTATTTGGTGTTGAGTAGTCATCCTGAAGGCAGCGAAGAATTTCAGTAATCCTTCGCAGAGGGAAGCATGACATTCAACGCTATTATTTTTATTTATCATCCCAAAGTCAAAAAAACCGGAATTTTTAGGCAATTAGTAATTATTTTTTTCTTTAATTTTTAGAATTGATGTCTGGAAGCCTTGTTATTACGTCATTTGTCTTACTTACGTAGTGTACATGACTAGAGGCGATCGTAGACAACGGTTACATGAGTGCATCTTATGGAAATGTAGTTTTGTCAAGTATGTTGAGCGAAAAAAGACCTCTCCCTGCTTTTACTATGTAAAACCGTCCCTCTCCGAGTCGGAGAGGGAAAAAGGTGAAGGAAAATTCAATAAGGATGGATATGTTAGAACTAGATGCGACTAAAGGTAAAGCTGTATGAGTGACAATAATTTGTTGTCTCGAATTTCTATGGATTCCAATATTTGTTTCGGTAAACCTTGCATTCGCGGACATCGTATTTGGGTTTCTCTAATCTTGGATTATTTAGCTGGCGGTACAACAATCGAAGAAGTTCTTGAAGCTTATCCAAGTATAGAAAGAGAAGATGTGCTGGCTTGTATCGCCTATGGTGCAGAGATGGCGCGGGATGTTTTTGTGGAACTTCCTTTGACAAAAAAGAAGGAAGCAAGTCCGTGAAATTAAAGCTAGACGAAAATATCGACTTGCGCGTTGTAACATTATTGCAGTTAGCAGGACACGATGTTGCCACAGTACCAGCACAAGGTTTAAGTTCTGCACCCGATCCAGAAGTTATTGATGTTTGTCGTCGTGAAGCTAGATGTTTAGTTAGTTGCGATCGCGGTTTTGGAAATCGTCTAAAATACAATCCCTCTGACTATTCAGGAATTGTGATTATTCGCTTACCCTCTCGTCCTAATTTTGCATTTTGGCAAGAAGCAATAGAGACACTGATTCAGGGGCTAAATGCCGCAGAGGTAACTGGGAAGTTGTGGATTATTCAGAGGGGAAGCATTCAGGAATATCGACCGATTGAGCCAGATGTATGATTGAGGGCAGGCTTTCCGGCCTACCCCACAAGACTTAACTCCTGGTTTCGATGTCGTATAACTGGCATAGAATGAGGAGTTTTTGTTTGAGGCGATCGCGCAGACTCTCTGGTGATACAATCACACAATCTTCCCAATAGCGCGATACTTCTCGAATCAACCAGAAAGGGTTCGCTACTCGGCGCACCACCTGACGCACATTATTAATCATGTCATCCTCAATATCATCTTCTTTAGGCTGATAGGCTTTGGCTAGCCAGCCATAAAAGTGTAATTGCACTTTTATATAATCAAGTTCATCTCGCCAATCACCACTTGTAGGTACAACAGACTTAATTCGCTCAAAGCTTAAACAACGATTGTGCCAAAGTTCAGGTAATTCTGGGATATCATTTTGTACGTCTGCTGTCTCTTCGCACCAGATCATTAGATAAAAGCGTTTCTCAAAAAAGCGCACCTCAGCATGACGGACTTTATAATCTAGCTCGTGACCTTGAGAGTTGGAATAGAGAAGGTAGAAAGGCTGTTTTGCTTTACTTAGTTCTTCTATCGTATTTCGCCATTCTTGGATAGGTTGACTAAGTTGTTTCATCAGTAATTGACGAAGAGGTGCTTCGAGATTGCCACGTTCTAGCAAAAGTGCAAGTACAGTTTGCGCTTCTCCAATGTGACCTGCATCATTCAAAGCTTTTATTGCCTGCTGTAAGGCATTAACTTGGTTAGAGTCAAGCGTAAAAGGCTTTCCGACCTCTACAGATTGTTGTGCGATCGCCACTATTAAGCCCGAAATACTCGGTTCTTTGCCCCAATTGATATTGAGACGGCGAGCGATCGCTTCTAGTTGTTCCTTAGTTCCTGGCGGAATTGACAGTGTAATCGTTTCTTTTTTTCTGGGCATCTATTATTTGTAATTACACTATTGACACAAATGGTATTTATAGCTATTTTATATGTATACCAAGTTAATCAATAATTTCAATACCAAAAAACACAATGTCACTCGCTAGGCAGATACGAAAAAAGCCAGAGCTATACCCTGGCTTGCAACCCCTGATAGGGATTTATGGACGAAAATAAACTGACCCCTATGTATACATGTCACTATTTTCAATCCCTGATAGGGATTCTAGGAATGTTTGGGGTCACAAATAAATATAACCCAATATGACACCAAACTAGAGGTTAGGGAAAACAGCATCAATGTTTATATGACACTAGACAAATAATATGTCTATACTAGGAGCAGGTAGATTTCGTTCAACCTGCAAGAGGTCATAGGTCATGAACTACTCAGTGGAATATATCGCTCACAAGATTGCTGAATATATGGTTCTGATTGACAAGTATCAACGCGAAATCCTCCGGTTGAGGAGGGTAATCGCAGATTTGAAATGTCAACCAGTAACTAATGAGGAAGGTGAAATCATAAGTTATAACGACTTTGAGAGCTAAATCTAGATAGCATTTAGCATTATATGATTAAGCGCAATAAGCTTCGATCATGACCAATGATCATTTGCTGTCCAGAATTTCCATTGACTCCAATATTTGTTTCGATAAACCTTGTATTAGAGGTCATCGTATAAACCATGAACGAACAAACATTACTAGAAAGAATCACATTTAACCCCCAAATCTTTGGTGGTAAACCGATCATTCGAGGTCGTCGTCTAGCTGTTGAACATATTTTAGGAATGTTAGCAGTAGGAGATACTATTGAAAGTTTGCTAGAAGCTTATCCCTGGTTAGAAAAAGAAGATGTACAAGCCTGCTTAGTCTATGCACGAAGATTAGTTGGTCATGAACGAGTTGAACCTTTATTGATAGAATACCCAAGGTGAAAATACTACTAGATACTTGCATTAATGCTAAGGTGCGTACCGATTTACAAACGGTTGGGTATGATGTAGTTTGGTCTGGAGATTGGCCAAAAGATCCAGGTGACGAGGAAATTTTAGCAACCGCCTATCGTGAAGGTAGGATTTTAGTCACCCTTGATAAAGATTTTGGAGAGTTAGCAATTCTGCGGGGAAATCCTCACTGTGGTATCTTGCGCTTAGTTAATCTCTCAACCAAAGAACAATCAATAGTTTGTTTGCGGGTACTTCAGCTTTACGGAAACGAATTATTCTCTGGTGCAATTGTAACTGCTGAATTAGATAGAGTCAGAATTCGCCCACCTGAAAATAGGGCTTGAAAATTCATTCAATAAAAACTCGTACTAGTGGCACAAGAAATTAAGACAGACTATGGTGATTGTTGACCACTTAGTGAGACTGAGTTTGGTATTAAATTTATATCTTTCAATATGATTAAGCGCAGTCGGCTTTTAAATGCTCCTCCCAAAACTTTGGAGGAGATTTATTTCAGTGAAATTCGCCCCCAGCTTTACGAAAACCATGCACATCGTCATCAAACTGGTGTGAGAACGGGTACAACCCTTGCAGAACACCTCGATTCTGCGTGTCAGTTCATTTTGACAGTCAGCCAAATCGCAGAAGTTCCAGAAGATAAAAGACCTTTGCTACTAGCTGCAACGGCTGTTCATGACCTCAATAAACTAGAAGGTTCCCAAGGACGTAATGTTAAAACCCTGGCTAGAAATCAGGAATTTTTACGAGAACAACTAGAAAAGGCTTGTGTACTTAGCTTTGTTGTCTCAGAAGATGATTTGGAGTTAGTCAGAAAGCTAATTGAGCGCCATTCAGGTCATAACGTCAGCGATGGAGCAAGATTTTTACCAGAAGACCCCAATATTGAACGTTGGGCGGCGATGCTTACAGCTGCGGACTTATTTGATTTAGGAATTCCAGATGCACAACGTTTTCGCAAACTGGAAAAAGAATTAACCGTTGCTTATGGGCGAAGCTGTAACCTTTTTAGAATCAGCATCTCCGAAGATAAAGGCTATATTACAGCCCTGTTGCTGGGTGCTTGCGAAGAGGTTTTGCAAAAGTATGGGTTAAATCCTTTAGCAATTTTCCCTGATGGCGAACTTTTTGAAGGGGAAGCTTTAGCAAATGTAGATTTTACAAAAGAAATAGCTGCTGTTTGGCAAAGCAAAATTGACCAAGTTTTTGGGAATAATATCGAAAGACTTGTCAGACCTACCAAGGATGGTATTAAAGTTACTTATCAAGCTATCCAACAGAATATTGAGGAAGTTTTGGTAAATGTTGAGGCTCTTTTAGAAAGGAAAAAAGCTGGATATAAATCAGACAAAATTACTAAAGATGTAACCAAATGGGGTGATGCGGCTGGTGCAAATGCACTAATAAAAGCGGCTGAACTTCAGTTATTACCTGTAAGTAATGCAGAAGAATTTGCCATATCTGAAGGTTTAAAGGCAGCTTACCTCAGTTATAGAGAAGCTGGATTAAGCCCTAAAGAAGTTTGGGATAAAATTGCTCATCATACGGGTATATCCGAACTTCAGCGTACTGCAATTGAGCCGTTTAATGGTCAATATGGGCGACCTTTATTTGCTGCTAAGGCTGCTGTTAAAGGAATTGAGGGTATTAAAGAAGCTCTACAAGAATCTTTCCAACTAAGAAAGGAAAGTACACAAATATCTGAAGAAACAGAAGTATCTGAAGAAATGATTGCAGCCGTTAGCAGAATGGTAAATTTACCTTTTGCTATTCGGCTAAATGGAGTCGATGATTTAAATGCTTATGTAGAAGCAAATCCCAGACAAAGATGCTCTTTAGGTTCTACTTCTACAGATATAGATGAGCTAATTTCAGATAATATGCCTCCTGGTACAAAGGTACAAGCTTTTTCTAATCGCTTACCGGGTGGTATCAGTGCTGAACCGAAAAGACAAGCAGATTCAATTGCAGCTTTAGCCTACCAATTAATGGCAGTCGGTGCGAACTTTCCTGCTGTTAAAAAACAAGACCCGCTTTATTTGCACTTAGCATTACCTAAAGGTTCTGCTCCAGAACTTTTGAGAATTTGGCGCGAACTTTTAAAACAACTTGCAGCGACAAATGCTGAAGGTGGTACTGTCACTATTGATGAATTGAAATTGTATAGAGATAATCAGCTTGAATTTAAAGCTAACAAAGTAGTTGGTTTAGCATTGCCAAAGCGTCCTGATTTTGTTCATACATCTGTCATTATTCCTTTACTTTGGGGAGATGTTAATAATTCCTTAGCTTTACTAAAATCACTGAGGCTTGCTTTAGAAATTTCCTTGTCTTTAGATATTGGCTTTCCTTTTACCTTGAGTAGCAATCTAGAGGTGGAGTTATTTAGTGATGTTTATGGACGAATAGAGGGAATTCCTTCTGCACTGCAAACTTTATTAGGAAATGGACAATATCAACAGCGCCAAGATGCAGAAAAAATTCTTGAGCGACTACGTTGCATTGGCAAACTAGCAACATCTGTTGCAAGTATTCAGAAAGCTGATGATTGTTTGTATGATTTGGCTCGTGCTTGTGTCAGACCAATTGAACTTTATTATGTCTTGCTACGTTGGACTCTACGAGAACAAGACGAACCAAATTTGAGTGTTATTTGGAGTCGCATTTGTGAGCCATTAAATACTTTACTGGAGAGCTTTATGCCGGATGAAACCTTGCTTTTAACTAAGTATCTCAAAGAAGCTGCTCAAATTGCAGCACAAGCAAATCTGAAGGGAAGTTCTTTTAAAAGAACTGCTCAAGCAGAACCTTTTACAGCTTTTATTGCTGCTATTCGTTCTCAAAAATCTCATCTGGATTTAGAGATAATTTTTGCTGCTTTAGTGCAGCAATATTACACTCGTTTAGACCGGATTAATCGTGAATATCGTGTAGGTGCAACAAAATTGGAGCAAGTTAAGCGTTATTACGATGTATTGCAAAAACTATATGAGGAGGTTTATTCAGCACGTCCTGAAAAGTTTTTATCTGACCAAAAAACTTTAGAAGCTGCTTATTTATTCTTCCTTGAAGAAGCACGTAAACAACTTAAAAGTGAATCTAAAGATGATTCTGTCGAAACAACTACAACTGTTTAAATAATTAGGAGTTTTTCATCATGTCCATTTCAAAGCTTTCCTCGGTACTAGCAACAAGTTATGAGAATTTCCCCAAAGGACGTTTTATTACTTTAGTTGTTTTAAGAACAACACATTCTGAAACTATCTTCCGTACAGAAGGTTCAGGTGAACCAATGTGTAGCGAATTTGTGCAAGCTGGTTTAGAGGGGGAAAATCAAAAAACTATAATTCAACGGTTGGTAATGACTAAGCGTAAACAAGTAGCACCAGAAAGACGCTACGGACGAGAACATTTAAGAGCGCATGAGCTTTTATACACCAACCCTAAAGATGGCTCTCTTTGTTCTTTAAATACTAATGCACCTTGTGAAATGTGTGTAGATTGTTTCCTCTACGGCTTCGCGGCTGGTGGGGGTGGCGCTCAAAAAAGTCGCATTTGGACTGAAGATGCTTTCAGTATTTTACCTGCTAGTGATGTTGTAGGCGATCGCACCATAAACGCCATCTACGAAACTGGTACAATGCGCGATGAAAAAGGTAACGCCTCAACAGCTTTAAATACCAGCGAATACATCAAACCAGGCGTGCATTTTCTGGATGTCGTCACCCTAAAAGATGTAACTGCGGATGAACTGCGCTATATCATCGGTAACATTCTATTCACAAGCCGTTATGGTGCTGTTTCCAGCCGTGTTGGACGCATGGAAAACGATATTTTAGGTGTATTTGGTAGTATTACCGAACTTCCTAGTTCTTTGGAACTTGTACAAGCTACTTATGATGTATTAGGTAAGCCTTTAGAACACCCTTTGAATATTAATCAATTAATTACAGCAAGCAAACAAGTAATTGCTAATTGGAAAAATAAGAGAGGAGTTTCTGTGCAGCTATCTGAAGAAGAATTAGCAAATTTACTGACTGATGTCGAAACTAATTGGTCAGAAGCAGAACGTGATAATTTTCTCAAGCGTTTAACGCAATCTTATGAATCCTTCCGTCAGGTTGCACCTGAAAAGAAAAAGGCTAAGGCGAAAGGCAAGAATACACCAGTTGAAGTAGAGATTTAGATTATGTCAACAATTCCTTTTCAGCAGGCAAAACTTGTTGAATTATACTGTCTTGAACCAGTCTTTTTTGCCTCTAGGGAGTTGTCTGATACCTATTACACCGAGGGGGTAATTGGGAATTATGCTCTTACTTATGCTTTAGGTAAGGTAAATTCCCCCTATCGCCTCCAAGGTCAGGCTACAGGACGACCAACCTACAAAGAAGATTTACAACCAATCGCACAAGATTTTTATATATTACCAGCTTCACCAGTAGGTAGAGTGACATTCAGATTTGAACGTTTCAATGCCCTTTCTGATTCATACTGGTATGCAATGACTAATAACCGTGTTGCTACGGCGCGTGAAGATTTACCATTACAACGCCAAGGGAAAAAACCAAGTTCATTTAGACCAAGTAATTTTCCGCAAACCGGAAGACTGCGGATGATTGAACGCAAAAACAAATTTCAAACTTTAGTATTTGGAAATTACCAATTACCAAATTATATTCGCCTTGGTAAATTCATGAGTAAAGTCAAGGTGAATGTGCTTAATGAATTTCCTGTAACTTTACTACCAGAAGGTGAATATCAAAGTCAACATTATCTAAATGCTGCTGATTTACCACAGCAAATAGAGGCTCTAGCGTTCGATTTAATTTCTATCCCTCCTGCACCAATTATTAAAAATCTTCGTTTTCGGGGTGCTGCTTGGCAAGTTGGGGAAATGGTTGTACCAGCAGGGTTACATTTTTGCGGTAGAGAAAGTAACAATGAGTAATCAAAAATTAGTTATCAGGTTAGAACCGCGCAGTATTTCAGCTTGTGCATCGCCAGATAAAATATCTTTCATCAGGAATGCACTTCAACATCAATTAGATGTGTTTGAACAATCGAAGGATGCTGATATTATTCTTGATTTAGCACCAACTGGCACGGGTAAAACTAAAGCAGGGCTAACAGTATTAAAGCATCAGCAAAATAAAAGTGCTATTTACATTGCTCCAACAAACGCTTTAATTGAACAGCAAACAGAAGCCGCAAAAGAATTTGTGCGTGATGCTAACTTACGTCATGTCGTCAAATCTGCTTCTGCTAAAGACATTAAAAGCTGGCCTAAGGATAAAGTTGGTAGTCGTTCAGGGGAAAAGCTGTATAATGTTTTGCGGAATCCTGCTACAGTTTTCGATGATGTTGGGACGAATACACCAATTCTCTTAGTAACAAATCCTGATATTTTCTACTATGCAACTTTCTTTGCATATAATAATCTGGATAGAGGCAATATTGCTAATGGTTTTTACACCAAATTTTCGACAGTCATCTTTGATGAATTTCACCTCTACGATGCTAAACAGCTAGTAGGAATGCTGTTTTATCTCGCTTATTCTCAAGTTTTTCGCTTTTTTCAGGACGGACGTAAAGTAGTATTGCTAACAGCTACACCAGAACCAGCTTGTGAATTAGCATTGCAGAATTTAAAACAGGCTGGTGTGAAGATAGCAAGAATTGATGGAGAAGCAGGTAATACTAATCTTTTACCGTCACAAACAGCAGTTAATCTGGAATTAAGACCAAAACCAGATAGTAAAGAAGAGTGGTTATCAGAGTTAGCAGCAGAAGTTGTGCAACGTTTTCGAGAAAGACCTGATGAAAATGGTGCTGTAATTCTTGACTCTCTTGATAATATTAATCGTCTCTCAGATTTACTTCGACAACAAGGACTTGGTGATGACATCGGACGCATTACAGGCCCTGCGCCAAAAAAAGACAGACAAAGGGCTATGCAATGTCAAATCATTTTGGCTACTAGCACCGTAGATGTAGGATTTAACTTTGAAAGACACCCTAAACCGAAACGGCAAAATTTAGATTGGTTGATTTTCTCAGCACGCGATCGCGCCGCATTTTGGCAGAGAATTGGTAGAGTAGGGCGTGTTTTGGGTAAATCTGAAACTAATACTGATTCAGAAGCTATTGCTTACTTACCTGCTAACGCCTGGGAAGAAGGCTTAACGTCTCTAGATACTACTAGGGGACGTACAGCGCTAAAAGAGGTACTTGATACACTTACTTGTTTGGATAAGCCTTTTTTAACAGCTTACTGGCGTTCAGAAGCATCTCTAGAAATCGCACGTCCCTTGTCAGAATTTGAAGAAGCTTTGCAAAATCTTTCAGGTGCTGAATTAATACCTAAATTATTTGAGACTCTACAATCTGTATTGGGAGGAAATCGCACTTGGGAAGACTATCGTTATAGAATCAAAGTTTTACGAGGTGCTGAAAACATTGCTAAAACGTCTTTAGAAAAATTAAAAAAAGATTGGAAATATATCAAAGGCGGTCAGGCTTTCGTCAGAACTTATATCAAGGTAAAGTCCCCTGAAGAGTCGGATGATTTACAAGCTGGACGCATAACCTTAGAAGCATACGAGGATGTGTTTAAAGAACATGAAATATTAGCGGAACTAAAAGAATTTGCCGAGGTTTTTAGTACTAGTTATGCACCATTATTCAGTTTTCGTTATAGTTTATTTGAAAGCCTTCCCATCCGCGATCCTCATGGTTTACTGCTAGATGAATCGGAAGAAACTCAAATAGATCCTTTTCACCTATTATGCTATTACGAATTTGTTCAAAATGGTGACTTTATCGAAATAAAAAGTCGTGCTACCGAAACCTATAAACTTAGCTTTAGAATGCGTTATATTGGTAGCCGACAAGAGTTTGTTAATACAGAGCTAAATAAGTTAACAGCTTTTAAAAATTGTCAAATTGTCCGCAGTATTGGAGAAGCAGTACGACCAACTCCTGAATTACAGGCATTGTCAAAACACTTGTTACCAGGAGTAATTATTTGCCCCATCGCTAATGCTGCTGCTCTTTTCCAATTACGTAAACAAGGAATTATTTCCTATCCCATAAATATTGTTTGCGATGATGCTGAAAAACAATATGAGTTTTTAGCAGGATTGTCAGGAATCTTAACGATGGCAATGAAGTTTAAACAGCTACGTCTTCCAGATGATGAGGTTTTTATTGTGTGATAAGTAATTAAATTCTCGCACCAATGGTGCGAAAATTTGTAGAACATCAATTTATAAGTATATTTTTCTCATATCCCCCGTGAAACACTATCAACAACAAACCAACGCCTTCCCCAGCGATTACCTAAACAACTTGTGGGGAGAAATCCAAGCTTGTCCTTACTTTGCTATCAACAACCTCAACCGCGATTTTGTCGCCACTAAAGGATTTTCTGTCGTATTTCAGCGTTCTGGATTAGCAAAAGTAGAACAGCAATTCCCCTACTTCAAACCTTACCTCGATTTAGCTCTCCAGCCGAATTGTAATGCTTTTTACCTCAATCCTTTACAACTCAAAGAAGGCTCCCGTGTCGATCCGCATATCGATCGCTCTTTACGTTCCTACAGCAAAACCATTGAACCACCTGCGGTTGTCAGTGTCCTCTATGTGCGCGTACCTGCGGATATGGAAGGGGGAGAACTGGTATTGCGATCGCACAAACGCCAACTTGGGCAAATTAAGCCCCAATTCAATACTTTAGTTTATTTTCAAGGTGATTTAACCCATTCGGTTAACGCTGTCAAAACCCCAGGAAATCGCCTCAGTCTCGTTTGTGAACAGTATAGTTTGAGTGAAGCTGAACTCCAGGAAATTCCTGAGTACACTGTAGAGTCAAGAAGCACTCAGTCTACAAAAAAGCAAAAAAAGTATGCCTCATAGCTTAGTATTAAATTTGCTTCCCCAGTCTCCTATACCTTCCCAGTATCTTACTGGCAGACATCTTCATGCTTTATTTTTAACACTCGTTAGTTCCGTAGATAGAACATTAGGCGATCGCCTCCACGATTCCACCGCAGACAAAGCTTTCACCCTCTCCCCCCTACAAATTGACAGTTATTTCAAGGGGGGTAAAAGAGGATCTCAATTGCAATACTCTCATCAAGAACCCATTCCCGTCGGAACTCCTTGTTGGTGGCGCATCTCTCTATTAGATGACACTATATTTAGCAAACTTACCCAACTCTGGCTAAATCTTAATCCCAATCGCCCTTGGCATCTTGGCCCGGCTGACTTGTATATTACCAGCATTCAAGGCACACCCCAATCTATTCAACCTTGGGCTAATGCCAGTACTTATGCTCAATTATACGAACAAGCTAGCGATCGCAATTCTTCCATTAACCTTAGCTTCTCCACACCTACCGCCTTCCGTCAAGGACAGTATGACAGTACTCTTCCTACCAGAGAATCTGTTTTCAATTCCCTACTTTCGCGGTGGAATAAATACAGTGGCATAGAATTATCTCAGATTGCGATCGAGTCAATATTTCCTTCCTTTGTCAACATTCACACAGAAATATTAGCAGACTCTCGTAGTAAATTCATTGGCATTCTTGGCGAAGTTAACTACAAGATTTTGGGAGCAATTGAACCGATTCAAATTAAGCAAATTAACGCTTTAGCTGACTTTGCTTTGTATGCAGGAATTGGTCGCAAAACAACAATGGGCATGGGAATGACGCGGCGGCTATATTCTCCCTAATTTCAAACATCATTTAAAAACTACCTAAGTTATGAAACAAACCGAATACATTTCTATTGCGGCATTGAATCAATATGCCTATTGTCCGCATCGCTGTTGGCGGATGTTTTGTGCAGGGGAATTTACTGATAATCAATACACAATTGAAGGCACAACTTTACACGATCGCGTCCACACGACAAGCGATGTACAGCGAGGAGAAACTTGGCAGATTCGAGCAATTTGGCTGAAGTCTGAGCAATACAAACTCATCGGAAAATCTGATTTAATTGAAGCTGAATCAGGTGAAATTTATCCAGTTGAATACAAACGGGGACGCAAAGGTGAATGGGATAACGATGAGTTGCAAGTTTGCGCCCAAGCCTTATGTTTAGAAGAGATGACAGGAGAAACTGTTAACACTGGATATATCTATTATGCCCACTCCCATCAACGGCAATTCGTAGAGATTAATGCAGAGTTACGGCAAAGTGCGATCGCTACTATTCAATCTGTGACAAATCTCTTAGAAACCGGAGCAATGCCAAAACCAGTTTACAGCAAACGCTGCCAAGGATGCAGCCTTTATTCGCAATGTTTACCCAAAGCCACTGATAAAGTCAAAAGTTATCAAGAAGTCAATTAAATCATACCCTAATACAGTTTTCAGATAATCCCAAACCCATCATGTAGAGACGGCGATTCATCGCGTCTTAAAAGACCAATGATCTACACCAACAACCCTTGCTAACCGGATCGAATTATATTTCCTCAAACCCAGATTATTACTAGGAAAAATCAAAAATGGGAACACTTTACGTAACACAACCCGATGCTTTTATCGGCAAAGTTGACGAACGTCTCACCGTCAAAGCTGAACAAAAAACTATCATGGATATCCCTTTAATTAAACTAGAAGGGATTGTAGTACTAGGACGGGCTACTATTTCTCCCGCCGTCGTCAGTGAACTTTTAGATCGTCATATTTGTTTAACATTTCTCACCCAAAACGGACGATATTTAGGACGTTTAGAACCAGAAGTTACCAAAAATATCTTTGTTCGGAAAGCCCAATGGCAAGCTGTGGGAGAATCACAATCAGCAATACATTTAGTTCGGGGATTTGTGCGCGGTAAGTTGAAAAATTACCGTCATAGCTTACTTCGCACTCAGCGAGAACATCCTGATACTGACCTGAATAATAACATCACTCGATTAGAAAACGCGATCGCACCAATCGAAAAAACTAGCAGTATTGATTCCCTCAGAGGCTTAGAAGGTGCGGGTAGTGCAGCTTATTTCGGTTGTTTTCAACAGCTAATCAAAACCCCAGAATTCCGATTTGAAGCCAGAAACCGCCGCCCACCAACCGATCCAGTTAACGCTTTACTGAGTTTTGGGTATTCATTGCTACGTCATGATGTGCAAAGTGCTTTAAATATAGTCGGCTTCGATCCTTATCTAGGATACTTACATGTCGAACGTTATGGTAGACCTTCCCTAGCCTTAGATTTGATGGAAGAATTTCGTCCTTTAATAGTGGATGCTGTTGTGTTGTCGCTGATTAACAAGCGATCGCTAACCTTAGCTGACTTTACCACCGAACCGCTCAGTGGTGCTGTGAATTTAACCAAAGAAGGACTGCATACATTTCTCCGCGCCTACGAACAAAAGAAACAATCGGAATTCAAACATCCAGTCATGGGAAACAAATGCACCTACCAAAAATCCTTTGAAATTCAGGCGAGGTTATTGAGTAAGTACCTCATGAATGAAATCGATAAATATCCCCCCTTAGTTCTCAAATAACTTTCCCATGTATATTGTTGTCAGCTACGACATTCCAGAAGATAAGCGTCGAACTAAAATCCATTCCATTCTCAAGTCTTACGGACAATGGATGCAATTGAGTGTGTTTGAGTGCGACATCACTCCCACTCAGTATGCTAAACTGCGATCGCGTTTGGCCAAATTGATTAAACCCGACACCGATAGCGTGCGCTTTTATTTTCTCTGTGGCTGCTGTCAGGGAAAAATCGAACGTATTGGCGGAGAACAGCCACGAGACGAAACAATTTTCTTTGCTGAGTCTCCTTCTCGCTAGGTTCTTGCATCTCAAATGCGCGGAGGGGTAGGTGTACAAATTTCACAGCCGAAAAAAAGTGCTTCTATCCCAAGTACAGTAAGGCTTTCAGCCCATTATTTGCCTAATCCTCATCCGCGCAATCTCTGAAATGCTTATCAAAAAACGATTTCAGCCTTTAAATTTTCCTGACGCTCTTTCCAAACGAATTCTCTAATGCTATGATTGCCCTTGAACCGCGAAACTGCACCTTGAAAACTAAATACAGCTTGGGTTTCAGCCTCCTGCCATTGCAATTCATCAAAATCCCTATTAGGGATTGAAACGAAGGCTCTACAAGTGTTCAACCTGAGCCGTTAATTGCAATTCATCAAAATCCCTATTAGGGATTGAAACAAGAGGCTCATTACCACATCTAACACACGCATTCTGATTGCAATTCATCAAAATCCCTATTAGGGATTGAAACATCGCCACCTGTGCTTTTAAGCCAACTGAGCAAGGAATTGCAATTCATCAAAATCCCTATTAGGGATTGAAACGAAATGGTACGAGGGGAAGTCATCAGGTCTTCGTGATATTGCAATTCATCAAAATCCCTATTAGGGATTGAAACGATAAATCCATCTACCCTACCACCGACGATTAATCATTGCAATTCATCAAAATCCCTATTAGGGATTGAAACGCAGTGCTTCCATTTCAGCCAGTAATTCGGCAAAAATTGCAATTCATCAAAATCCCTATTAGGGATTGAAACCCAAAATCCTGGTTACGATCGGTGGCAAGCTGAAAAATTGCAATTCATCAAAATCCCTATTAGGGATTGAAACGGGAATACTAGCTACTGCATAGGTGCCACCATTGGATTGCAATTCATCAAAATCCCTATTAGGGATTGAAACTTTTACAGTGGCTTCAAATCTGGTGACAAATTCAATTGCAATTCATCAAAATCCCTATTAGGGATTGAAACATGGTTTTTGAGAAATCATCAACTGCTAAATCAATATTGCAATTCATCAAAATCCCTATTAGGGATTGAAACGGTTTTTGTCGACAACGACGGAGTAATATTTTGATTGCAATTCATCAAAATCCCTATTAGGGATTGAAACTGCTGCCCCAATTGCTCAGGAGACATGCCAGCCAAATTGCAATTCATCAAAATCCCTATTAGGGATTGAAACTCTACCTCATACCCCAAATACGTCGCCACCACGCATTGCAATTCATCAAAATCCCTATTAGGGATTGAAACAACTCGTTCACGGGTGAAGAACTTCAAGCAGCTTACATTGCAATTCATCAAAATCCCTATTAGGGATTGAAACCCAGCACCCCTTCCACCGCCAGATGCTCCCCAAAATTGCAATTCATCAAAATCCCTATTAGGGATTGAAACATTCCCTTTGAGGATGTCGCTGGAACGGGTAAGCATATTGCAATTCATCAAAATCCCTATTAGGGATTGAAACGCAACTAGCGGCGTTGGTAGATTCATAGACTCAGGAATTGCAATTCATCAAAATCCCTATTAGGGATTGAAACTTTTGAAAAAAACTTTGCAGATAACTTTTACTAATTGCAATTCATCAAAATCCCTATTAGGGATTGAAACGGTTGAGCATTTCCTCAAGAAAAATGAACCAGGGAATTGCAATTGCAATTCATCAAAATCCCTATTAGGGATTGAAACTAGGCACTGACTCACCACGCTGCAAGTATCCACGCATTGCAATTCATCAAAATCCCTATTAGGGATTGAAACTTAGGCTATGTGTTCGTAAGGTATATGAACGCCATATTGCAATTCATCAAAATCCCTATTAGGGATTGAAACAAACGGAAAATGAGCTTTCCAACTATCAGGAATACTATTGCAATTCATCAAAATCCCTATTAGGGATTGAAACATTAATTCCGAAGTTGCTCCGGTTATCACATGGGCTAATTGCAATTCATCAAAATCCCTATTAGGGATTGAAACGCTTCTAGAAAAGCTGCATATATGGAGGAAATGCATTGCAATTCATCAAAATCCCTATTAGGGATTGAAACTTGAAAATCAAACAGGACAAATGAATATGAGAAATTGCAATTCATCAAAATCCCTATTAGGGATTGAAACAAGCAAATCTCTGTTGTAAACTTCTACATCTTGTAAGGATTGCAATTCATCAAAATCCCTATTAGGGATTGAAACGATACATCAAGTTATCGACCCCTTCGTGGTGCCAAGATTGCAATTCATCAAAATCCCTATTAGGGATTGAAACATCTGGCGGTCTTGTCCCCAGAAATTAATCAAAGATTGCAATTCATCAAAATCCCTATTAGGGATTGAAACAAAAATTGGGAAAAGGGTGGGCTTAGTGCCCACCCTAGACCATTATTTAATTGATACTATACAGGTGCTTCAGTAGCAGTCTTACCAATCAGCATTGCAGCATTTTCCTCGCTTTCGAGGATACCGAATTCAATCAACAAATCTTCTAACTCTTCCATCTCAATAGGTGTGGGGACAGTCAGATTCTTGTTGTTGATGATCTTTGTACCTAATGTCCGATATTCATTAGCTTGGTTACTGTCAGGCGCATACTCGTTAACAGTCATGCGGCGCAATTCTGCGTGTTGCACAATGTTGTCACGAGGTACGTAGTGAATCATTTGGGTGTTCAAGCGTTTTGCCAGGGTTTCGATAAGATCGATTTCCCGGTCAACGTTACGGCTGTTACAAATCAAACCACCCAAGCGCACACCGCCAGTGTGAGCATATTTGAGAACACCACGAGCAATGTTGTTAGCAGCATACATCGCCATCATTTCACCAGAGGTAACGATGTAGATTTCTTGTGCCTTACCTTCACGGATAGGCATAGCGAAACCACCGCACACAACGTCACCCAAAACGTCGTAACTTACAAAATCAACATCTTTGTAAGCACCGTTTTCTTCTAAGAAGTTGATAGCGGTGATAATACCACGACCGGCGCAACCTACACCAGGTTCAGGGCCACCAGACTCCACACAACGTACATCCCGGAAACCGGTCAGCATTACTTCTTCGAGTTCAATATCTTCTACAGCGCCACGTTCAGCAGCTAATTGAAGAACGCTTGTTTGAGCTTTACTGTGTAGCATCAAACGGGTAGAGTCAGCTTTGGGGTCGCAACCAACAATCAGCACGCGCTGACCCATTTCTGCCATTGCTGCTAGGGTGTTTTGAGAGGTGGTAGATTTACCAATACCGCCTTTACCATAGAAAGCTATTTGTCTAATTTTTGGGTCAGTCATGGTTGTGTTTTCCTACAATGATTTAATTGATGGGTTTGGAAGCTTGATATGAGATATTCACCCTTGGAACGTAGGGAAGTAGAGCCTGTTGGCGTTGACGTGTAGCAACTTGTTACTAGACATCACACCCCGACAAAAACAGTTAAAATCAGAACATATTTACCCACAAAGCGATCGCTCAAAGGATAGAGAAATCTCCATCTCCTAATAAAGAAGCCTTTAAAACATTGACTTCAGCATTGTCAGTTGTTGTAACAGAATCCCAAATGGTTGCTCAAGCCTCAAGAGTGGTTGCAGCAGGAATTCAAACGAAGGCAGATTTGTTCCATGAACCACACAACCAACCAAATTGCAATCCACTCTAAATGGTCGCTGCAAGTTCTCTGATTTTGCAGATATCAAGTCGCCAAGAACCTCTATAGCGCTTCTCGTTTCGTGATTGATACAGCAGGATAAATTCCAGCCAAAAAGTGATAGCTATAGGTGCAGTACTATAATGCCTGCACAGGCAATCCCTAACACTCTGGCTTAGATAATATCTAGGTGACTTTTGACAGTATGGTAAATTCCTGAAAATTGTGGAACTACACCATTCTGCTTGAAATTTGCGTTCCAAAAATCAGCAACTGCTTCAACTTAATTTGCGGTTGAAAATGTTTGTCCCCGCAAGACTAAGTTTGTAAATATTCTGTATTTCTATTGATTTGTCAGGCTGTACTAAGAGTCTTTCTTCCCAGACTCCAAGAGTAATCGCCTTTTGCAGGTAATAATGCTCTAGCTAGGTTAGCCAACTCTTATTGGCTTAGACCCAGATAAATTTCAATTGACTTCAAGTTGTTACAAAGGCTACGATCCTACTCAATCTAGTTTTAGATTTTTGTTACAAAAAGATGTAGCGATTTCAAGGGGACTTACCAGAGCAAAAAAACTTTCTTGAGCTTGCCTCAAACTTGTCTTGAAGTCTTTTTGTGTTTTCACTGTTTTGATTCCTATAAAAACCATAACATACATCTCACTAATTTATTTGCTGAATATTAAATTATTTATCTAATCGTGAGAACATTATCCTTAGAAGCTTTAATAGTCATAAGTTACGCTCTTATTGGTTGCCATTTAGGAAAAATATAGTGATAGCAAATTTGTGCATTTAGATACTTTTGGGTATTTTATAAAAGTATTTAAAACTAATGTTTTACAACAAAAACATAACTTGTTATTTTTTCACTGCAAAACTTCGTCATGAAAGTAGATTAAATAAGAAACTATTTATAAAGTCAGTAGACCGAAAAGTTCTGCGATCGCGCACAGAGCGATACTTATAAAACCGACTGTTGTCAAACAAACCGTATTCTGAGATACATTTTTTAGAAAACTCCTGAAGCAACCATAAATAAGTAAAACTAATTAATCACCGAAAAAGTTAAGGGTAACGCGCCCACCAAAAGATAGTTCTGGATCTGTAGTATGCAATTTTTGTAGAGTATGGAGGTAAAGAAGCAAAATTGAGGATTATTTAGTTTGGTTATGAATGCAACGGAGCCAGTTCTAACAGATAGTAAAACCTTAAACGAAGTAGTTAACTGTTTAACAGAATATATTCCAATTCATACTCAAGGCCAGTGTTATTTACACTCAAACAAATGCTTTGCTTGAATTTTTACCTCAAGCAGTAGACTGCAACTATGGGGTAGCCTGTGAAGTGTACTTGCCATCTGGTTAATTTCAGTTGATTTTAGGAGTTAATAGATAAGTTTAAATTATCATTTATTCCAAGCAATCAGCTTTTGCACTTTTATCCAAAAACGGTATCACAGGCTACTATTTTTTGGCGATCGCAGAACTTTTCGGTCTACTGACTTTGTTTCAAACCCGATTACCGATCCAGCAAGTCCTTTTGTCAATAGGGTTTGAGACGCGCTAGCCCTGTGCTACTGACAGAACATGAAGTTACGCGAGTAGGCAAACTGTCTATAGTAATATGAGTATTTTCAGGAGAGTTCTGAGTAATTATTTTTTATTTTGATAATCTTGCACGGTCACAAGTCGCCAACTAGAATCTTGTGAAAGTTCCAGAACCCATTGATGATAATTAAATAAACTTTCCCTATGCCCAACGCTTATAAACGTTGTTTTCGTCTCCTGTAACTGTTGATATAACCTTCCTTCATTTTCCAAATCTAAAGCACTGGTTGCTTCATCTAAAATAGTAAAGCTAGGACGAGTAACTAACAGTCGTGCAAAAGCTAGGCGTTGTTGTTCTCCTATTGATAATATATTCTCCCAAGGAACTTCTGTATCGAAGCCATCGACTCGATCTAGCAAGTTTTGCAGGTTAACTTGTTGTAATACTTCTTTGAGTTCTGCGTCGGTCATTTGACGCTTGGTATTAGGATAGAGTAACTGTTCGCGCAAAGTTCCTAAAATTATATATGGGCGTTGGGGTAAAAACAAGACTTCTTCTAAAGGAGGTCGCACCAGACGGCCAGTCCCTGCATTCCACAAACCAGCGATCGCTCTCAATAGAGAACTTTTACCTCGACCACTAGGCCCAACAATCAATAAACCTTCTCCCGATTGAACAGACAACGATAAATCTTCAACGATTACCTGTTCATAGTTGGGCGTTTGTAAAGTCACATTCTCAAAAGCAAGACGATTCTCTTCTATAGTTTTAATCGTACTAACATTCTCTGGCTCTTTGGTGACAGCTTCTAACGCATCTGAAAACTCAGCTAGACGCTCAACGTAACTCGAAAATCGCCCAGAAGTTCCAAATTCATTGATTAATTCTGCCATAGCGTTAGCAAACAAACCAGTAGCTAAACTGGCTTGACCAACTTGTCCGAAATCAATTTCACCATTAATATATAATGGCCCAAGTACTAAAAACGGAAATATTTGGATAATAGCCTGATATCCTCTGTTAAAAATTTCCTTACCTCTCTCCCAATTAATCTTGCGTTCAATATTTTTCAGGAGATTACTAAATCGGCGCTGAATTATATTTGATTCTTGGTTTTCTCCTTGAAAAAAAGCTATCGATTCAGCGTGATTACGAACATGAGTTAGGGAATAATTATATTCAGCTTTAAGTTCAAGTTCCTCTTGATTAATCTTATTCAATTCTTGAGTTAAGTAAATAGCAATCAAATTTCCTACGATCGTATAAACAAGCATAACTATAGCGATCTGTTGGGAAATTGACCAAACAATTACTAAAAAAGCCGTCATTTCCAGCACTTTTTCTAAGAAAGTAGCTGAAAAAGTTAGAGCATTACTGGTAATGGGTTCAATTTCTTGAGATATACGTTGATCTGGGTTATCAATATCAGATTGAAAGTTAATTCTATAATAAGCACGATTACTCAAATATTTTGATAGTGTGCGATTATTTAGCCATTTGTACCAATCAAGAGCAATTTTTTTTCTGACAAATTTAGAAAATCCTACCAAGAAGGTTACGCAGATCAGGCTAACGCCGTAAATTGACAATATTTCAGTAAACTTAGTAATATCTTTCTCTTCAATGATCACATTGACTAAATAGTTACTAATGAAGGTATTGAAGGCAGCTACGCCCACGAGGGCGATTATTAATAAGATCGAGAGAATGAGCATTCCCCATGCGCGAATCACGTCTGAAAATGCTCTGTCTCCTGGCTCTGTTGGATACCAATAAGGCCCTGCGATCGCTCTAACATTCTCCCAAAATCGATTAAAAGCCGACAATGGAGAAGTAGTATCTTTTAAGGTTTGATTGCGAAGAACTTGAGCTTGCATATTTTATAATAAGTACGTCGAAAATTTTCTATGACTCTATAACTGAAGTAAAGGCAAATATAGCCGGAAAATTTTACTGGATAAGCTTTTTAGCTATTGCTTTTTTGGAAATCATCCTTACTTACCTATTTTGCTTTTAGTTAACTAAAAAATAAGAGTTTGAGTAATACATCCTCTCAGAACTTAGAGGATATCTGAGGTCGATATAGCTGCGATGGCAACTTCATCAATTACATCAGGTAGTTCATCTTCCACAAATCGTAGGCGAGGGGAGAAGTAAGTAATACAAGTTGCTGAGATAGTCAAAACTCCCATAATGATGCACAGAAGTCCCATCCCACGACCTGTACCAACACCAATAATTTGTCCGATACTACCTGCCAACAAACCATCAGTAGCCATTAAGGGTTCAAACACCTTTTCTGCCAAAGGCCCTATCGTAATATAGCCTAGAGGTAAACCTACAGCTTCGATCGCTCCTTTAATAGAAAAGACTCTACCCTGCACTAATGGTTCTACTTTCGCCTGAAAAATAGCTTGTGTTGAACTAGCAATTATTGGTCGGATCAAAAAGAATAAGAAGATGCCGACAATGAAAACAAAAATAGAAGCTTGCAAACCGGCAACAACAAGAAACACACCCGTTAGCAGCATACAGCCATATATCGTATTCATGTTACGCTCTAGACCTCCCCAGATACCAATCAGTAAACCCCCTGCTAAAATAGCAACGCCAAAGAGTGAAAGAATAGTCCCTAAAACTGTTACGGGAGCAAAAGATAATACCAGAGGTATAGTGATAACCTGAACACATCCTACAAGAAAAAAGCTATAAGCTGAAATAATTAACACTCCTAGTAGTCCTGGTCGAGCCAATAAATAGGTTAATCCATAAGTTGTTTCTTTGAGAAAAGAACTTTCCTCAATTGCAACAACAGGAGCGCTGGATTTAGGAAACTGAACCATCAACAAAAGAATAATACTCAAAAATACGGTAGTTAAATGCAGCACGATAATCCCTTGCAGAGAAATCATCCCTAACAAGATACCTCCTAAAGGTGGTGCGACAAGCCGCGCTGTACCGTTCATGAAACTCAGCATTCCATTAGCACGACCAAGGTGCTGTTTTGGTACTAATAGGGTTATGGAAGCGATGAAAGCGGGTATCTGAAAAGCCATGAAGATAGCACCGAAGGTATTGGCTAAGTAAATATGCCATACTTCCAATCGACCGATGATAAATAAAGCAGCGATCGCTACTGTTGCTAAAGTTGCAAATAAATCGCTGAGAATCATTGTCCATCTCCGATCCCACCGATCCACTAATAACCCAGCTACAGGTGCAAGTAAGATCAGAGGTAAAGTATTGGAAAGGGTAATAAGAGCAAATTGGGTGACAGAACCTGTCTGTTCGTAAACCCAAACATCCAAAGCAAATGCGGTGATGCTGCTACCAATAGATGCAATCAGCTGTCCCACCCAAACAATGATAAACAGTTTCATCTCACGGAAAATAGTCAGTGGCGTTTTTTCTATACTTGCTAACACGATCAACTCCTAAGTGTATGCATATTCAAACTTTTCATATTGCTTGATATTGGTGCAATAGCTTTTGCGCCTGATGATCCCAATCAAACTTTTCAACTGCTTGGTGGTTTCCAAGTTCTCCCATTGCAATTCTGAGATTGTCATCTAAAAGCAGCCGCAGTATTGCGTCGGCTAAAGCATCCGCATTCCCGCGTTCGACCAATAACCCTGTTTTCTCATCCTCTATCAGTTCGGGGAAAGCACCCCCACGGGTAGCAATAACAGGTAATCCCATTGACATTGCTTCGATAATCGGCATTCCAAATGCCTCATTCCAAACAGATGGAAAAATAAATATATCTGCTTGCTGATAATACTCAAATAGCTCGAAATGGGGAACTTTGCCTAGAAAAAAAACTGAATTGGCGGCGGTAGAATCAATTCGCTCTTGCAATTGCTCCCGATAGCTACCTTGGTAATAAGGAAGAATATTCTGAATTTGCGGGTCTTCTCTATCAAGTGTGTACCACGGGACTAATGCGGTTTCTGAACCGACAAGTTTTAGCTGTACTTGGGGATAACGAGACACTACTTTATTAAAGGCATCAATTAAAACGTGTATACCCTTTTCTGGTGAAATTCTACCCACAAAAAGAATTTGTTTAATATCTTTTTTCTTATCTTCTTGATTGTGATGATTAGGGACGGCAAAATGACGAGTATCTGCACCATTATATAAAGTTTGACTATTAAGATGAGGCAAGTATTTACGAACCTGATTTTTTAGATAATCGCTGCATCCAATTACTAAATTAACTGACTTAAGGTGCTGTTTAACCATTACTGGATCGAACAATGGGAGAAAATCACTATGTATATGTAAGACAATTTTCGCTTGTGGGTTATAGGCACGCATGAGGGGAACGAATTGAAAAACAATGTTCATGTGAATTACATCACATTGCTGTGCTTGAATATCCTTGGCGACTTGGCGGTAAAATTCACAATAAAATAATTTAGAGGCATAGAAAGGTCGTTGAGGGTGGGATATGTTCCAGATATCAAGAAAGTTTAATGGTTCTAATATTTTATCGATCCATGATTCGGGAATACGGCGATAGGTAATGCCATCTTCGTGATATTCCAATTCTTGATAGTGACCTTTTGAGCCATAGAATAAAACTTCATGACCAGCACGAGCTAAACGTCGCGCCAACGCATAAGATACTAAGCGGATTCCTCCATTTTTAGGGGGTTCGGCTAGGGTGACAGGATAATCGAAGAAGGCAATTTTCATAATTAATTAGATGTTTGTTTTAGGTAAAAGCTAGATATAATACAATTTAGTTAAGTTAAGCATTTCTTTCTTTCTTTCTTTCTTTCTTTTTCTTTGTGTCCTTTGCGTCCTTTGCGGTTCGTTTAAAAAAATTCACTTTGACAAAGAGTTAAACCTTAAGGGACTCACAAGAAATAAATTATCCAAATAAACGAACCACAGAGACGCAGAGAACACAGAGAGAATAAATAGAGAGAATTTTTGGGATATTTTTGTATTTGGAAGTCACTGACTGAACTGGATTGAAATAGAATGAGTTATTAATCGGGTGTTTGAAATTAAGATTTTTCTCACCCAAAGGCGCAAAGAAGAGAGCAAGAGTTTTTTTGTCTAGTTAATATACAAGTTAAATAATTGTGTTTTATTGTGCAAAAATATTTGAAAATAAGTGGATCTAGTGTGGAAGTTTTAAGTTAAGAAATTGCTGATGAAAACTATTTGTTTACTATCCGGTCGATTGATGCCAGTATTGGGAATGGGGACTGCGGGATTGGGTGAAGCGATCGCCCAGCGTGACAATGAGATTGCTGCTTTGCGTCGTGGAATCGATTTAGGGATGACGTTGATTGATACGGCAGAGATTTACGGTGAGGGTAGGGCGGAAACCTTAATTGGCGAAGCGATCGCTAATTGTCGTTCATCAGTCTTTCTTGTTAGTAAGGTTGCGCCTCGTAATGCGATTGGGCAAGGGGCGATCGCAGCTTGTGAGAACAGTTTACAACGGTTGCAGACGGATTATCTCGACCTTTATTTGCTGCATTGGCGGGGGCCTGTAACGTTATCAGAAACGTTGGCAGCATTTGAGACGTTGAAACAATCTGGCAAGATTCGAGATTATGGCGTTGGTAATTTTGATGTTGAGGATATGGAAGAAGCCAGTGCTTTACCTGGAGGTGAAGCCATTGCTACAAATCAAATCCCCTATAATTTGCAGCATCGCAATAGTGAATGGAAGCTATTATCCTGGTGTCAGCAAAGAGGAATCCCGATCGCGGCGCATTCACCTTTGCTACAAGGCGAACTACTCAAACATCCCAAATTGCAATCAATTGCCCAACAGCGCGGGGTAACAGTTGCACAAGTGGCGATCGCTTGGTTGTTGCATCAAGAGGCGATCGTCTTTCCCAAAGCCAGCAGTATCGCCCACGTTGAACAGAATCGCGCTGCCCTTGATTTGCAGTTAACAAAAGAAGAACTTAGTGTTTTGGATGTTGCTTTTCCCCCACCATCTGCACCTATTGCCCTGCTTGAGAATTGGTAACGGAATAATTCGTAATTCGTAATTCGTAATTCGTAATTAAGAAGTTTCTGGGGAGAACAGGCCATTTACTTTTGTCTGTTCCCTTTCATTGAGGATTGCTAAATCTTTTTGCCAAATCTTCAGTTTTCTGTTTGTAATATTCCTTTGTGAGAATTGGGGGGTATTTAGGAGATTTGCCTGCATCTAAACAATTTTCAATGCAGGCAATTTCTGTATCATCACCAGGAGAGAGAAAGAAAGCTAAGGAGTATCTTTCTGGAAGACTACGGGCATCGCCTGGCATTAGTACCCGATGTTTGGTAGCAGGGAATTTATCGTTTGTCCATCGCTGCATGACATCTGCGATAAAAACTATCGGTGTGTTAGGGAGTGGGGGCGCAGCAATCCATTCTCCGGCATTAGTGCATACCTCTAGCCCGCCATTTTCATCCTGAAAAAGTAAGGATAGACTGCCCCAATCTGTATGTTCCTCGAAGCGGGCTTCTCCGGGTTGGGGAGGTTCGGATACTTCATAGTAGCGATGCAACAGTCCATAGTCGGCTTGTTGAGGATGGCGATCGCTAAAGTATGATTCTGGTAAGTTTAGGGCAATGGCGATCGCTTTGAGGATGCTATTACCGGCATCATGACAAGCTGTGAATAATTGCTGCACAGCATCGCTAAAGGCGGGATGCTGTCCCAGGTGTTGATGAACCTGTTGCGCCACTGGGGAATCTGTATCGATCTGTTCTGTTAAAACAGCTTCGCCGAAGACGAATGCTTCCCGAAAGTCACCGTTATACTTAGTGTAAAAGTATCCAAGCGCTGCGCCGTCTTTCCAAGCTAGTTGTCTTTTTTCTGCTTCTGGTAGCGCAAAGAAGCCATTAGCATTAGTAAAGGCTTGGTCAATTGCATTTTGAGGTACACAGTTTTTCAGGTAAAAACAGCCAACCTCTTGAATTGCACGTAAGAGTTGGTCAGCAGTAAACTGATGGAAATTAAGGATGGGAATTTGGGTGGAAGTGGTAGTCTGTTGTTCGAGTTCTTGAATTGAGTTCATAAGTCAAAAGTCGGTGGATTATAAACGCAAAGGGACGCAAAGTGACGCAGAGTTAGATTCAACTACGTCCGTATTTTGTGGCTCGATCTTTGGTTCTATTCAAGAGATGATCGCCTACAAAAGTTGGGGGATATTTGGGAGATTCATCTGCCTTTAAGCAACTTTCTAGACAAGTGACTTCTACTTCGTAATTAGGAATCACAAAAAAGCTAAATGAGTACCTTTCTTTTACTTTCTGAAAATTAGTCGGTACGGAAACTCGGTGAGGTGTGGCGCAAAATTTATCGTTTGTCCATCGTGACATCATATCTGCGGCCATTACCAAAACGGTATTAGGAACTGATGAGGTGGTAATCCACTCTCCTTGAGGTGTGTATACTTCTAATCCTCCTCCTCGATCCTGAAATAGCAAAGTAATGCTGCCTAAATCAGTGTGTTCAAAAAAGCGAGTTTGTCCTATTTTTGGCGCTTGGGAGATATTGGGATAGTAATTGAAAACTCCGGCGTGGTTTTGCTGAGAATGTAAATCGGTAAAGTAGGAATTTGGTAGTTGCAAGGCGATCGCCAATGCTTCTAGGATATTCAAAGCACATTCTTGGCTAGCTTGAAAGAATTGCTGCAAAACTTGCCGAAATTCCGGCGGATTTTCTGGCCATTGATTAGGGACATCCAAGGACTCTGTATAATCGTCAGCCCCGGATTTGTTTGGGTCAAATTCATTAGCAAAACTAAAGGACTCATGTAATTGTCCTGGTTGTTCGCCAATGAACATTTTCTCAAAGGGTATGTAACCTCGACTACGCCCAGTTACTGCTGAGGCTACTTTCTCTTTTTCTGCTAATGGGAGTGTAAAAAATCCCTCGGCTTTGGTAAAGGCTTGGTCAATTAAAGTTTGGGAAACTCCATTTTTTAAATAGAAGCAGCCCATTTCTTCAATAGCGCGAGAAATTTGGTTTGCAACTGCTACTTTAGCCTTGGTGTCACCTGTAACAAATGGATAGAAATCAATAATGGGAATCTGTGATGTAGCAGTTGTTTGCTTTGCAAGTTCATTGATTGAGGTCATAATTATAAAATTCCTAGAAATTTGATGATTTTTTCTTTGGTTATTGATAACGTTTCTGTTTTCTAAAAAAAATCAATTATTCTTCACGCATTAAATCACAAGTGTTGCATAGTGGAATTGCATTAAATTCATATTCATCTGTTCTGCCAAGATAATCTTTAACAGAACCAACAATACCTGTTCCGTTTACATCTATACAACAGGTGTTGATACTTCCATCCCACAAAACTACAACTCGCTTTTTAGTTTCAAAAATGCAAGGTTTATACTTTTCTATCGTACTAGTTAAACTTCGGCTTGATGTGGTTTTAGAATTAACTTGTCCAGCCCAATCATGCTTTTCCTGCTGATGAGGATTATAGGTATAGACGATAGACAAAGGAATAGAATTTTCCTTAAACATTTCTTGAATACGCTCTTTCTGCCCAACAAGATGTTCTGACAGATAAATTTCACGCACACCTAATTCAGACAAGCGCCATGCCTTTTCCTCATCAAGGAGTATACCGTTGGTTATAAAATTACATTCAATTCCCTTCGTTTTCGCATAAGAGATAAAATCGAATAATTCTGGATGAAGTAAGGGTTCCCCAAAATTATTAAGAAATAAATCTTTTTGTCCACATTGTATTGCTAATTCCACAACATCTACAAATGTAGAAAATGACATATTTCCTTTTGCTCTACTTTGAGATGGATGAGGACAGTAAGAGCAAGTTAGATTACAAAAATTGGAAATTTCAACTTGATAAATATACATCGTTTTGAACTCCTAAAATGTCAACAGTTATTCAACACGATCGCTGATTTCTAACCGGAGTGGATGAGTTTCTGAGTATGAGCCATGCTGTTGAGAAAGCTAGTAACATTTGTGGTATACAGCGCGATCGCCACCCACAACAAAGGTGTCAATACAGTTTGGACTCCGAGAAACCGCAGCCGGTGCGGAAGTAGAGTAACCACCGAGATGCTGCCAATCGCTCCAGACTGAACCATCCCATGTCTTACGGTACATCGCACCATCACAGCCAACAGTAAAAATATCTAGCCGATTTTCAGCGACAGAAGTGGCGGCGACACCATACTGGCAATACCCTCCCAGGTTTTTCCAACCACTCCAGGTTGAGCCATCCCACCCCTTATGATAAATCGCACCATCCCCGCCTAAAACAAAGGTATCAATGCAGTCTGTGCCGCGAGAAACCGCAGCCGGTGCAGCAAGACAGTAACCTCCGAGATTGTTCCACTCATCCCAGGCTGAACCATTCCAACGCTTGTGGTACATCGCGCCATCAATACCGACGGCAAAAATATCCAGCCGATTCTCACCAACGGAAGCAGCGGCAACACCATAGTGGGAGTACCCGCCAAGATTTTCCCAAGTACTCCACTTTGAACCATCCCACCATGTGCGATATGTAGCGCGATCGCTACCCAAAACAAAGGTATCAATGCGATTCAGTCCCCAAGAAACCGCAGCTGGCGAGGAAATACAATAACCACCGAGTCTTTGCCAATCGCTCCAAGTTGAGCCATCCCACCACTTATGCCATAAAGGGCCAATACTCGCTGTGAGTAAAACATCCAGGCGATTTTCTGACCAAGAAGTGGCTGTAACACCATACTGGCAATATCCGTCTAAATATTCCCCATCAGTGGAAAATGTTGGCATATCTTCTTTAGAGGCGGGACTCATCGCCGGAAATGGCATACCTCGATTCTGAGAAATTGCTGCTGTAGTTGGATAGCTGGTTGTCATTTGCCTCTTTTCTTCCTTTGCGTTCTTCGCGTTCTTTGCGGTTCGTTAAAAAAACTGACTTTGAGAAAGAGTTAAGCTTTAACTGAACCTTATTTGGATTAGACTTTGCCACCTACGCGATACCACTTGTGGTAGACAGCGCGATCGCTACCCAACACAAAAGTTTCAACACGGTTCGGAGCCGAAGCAACCGCAGCCGGCGCAGCAATAGAGTAGCCACCCAGATTATTCCAACCGACCCAGTTTGAGCCATCCCAGTACTTCTGGTACACTGCACCGTTACGAGCAATGATGTAAATATCTAGGCGATTTTCAATTCCAGAAGCAGCCGCAACACCATACTGAGAATAGCCACCGAGTTTTTCCCAACCACTCGAGGTTGAACCATCCCAATACTTTTGATAGATGGCGCGATCGCTACCCAAGGCAAAGGTGTCAATCCGGTTTAATCCCCAAGAAACCGCAGCTGGTGTTGAAATACAGTAGCCCCCCAGCCTTTCCCAATCACCCCAGATTGAGGCATCCCAAGACTTTTGGTATATGGCTCCATCCCAGTTGACGATAAACAGATCCAGCCGATTTTCTCCCCAAGAAGCAGCCGCGACACCATACTGAGAGTAGCCGCCAAGATTTAGCCAATCGCTCCAGGTTGAGCCATCCCAGCCTTTATGATATACGGAGCGATCGCCCCCAATCACAAAGATATCAATCCGATTCTCTCCTCTGGCGATCGCAGATGGTGCAGAAGTACAGTAGCCTCCCAGCCTTTCCCAATCACTCCAAACTGAGCCATGCCACTTTTTGTAATAAACAGCACTATCTTTGCCAATGCTAAAGACATCTAGCCGATTTTCTGCCCCCGAAGTGGCAGCAACACCGTACTGAGAGTAACCCCCAAGATTTTCGCCATCCATCGCAAAGGTTGGCATATCTCCTAACGAAGCAGCCCCCATCATCGGGTATGGGGTTGGTGGAGGATAGGGCATACGTACAGAAGCGTCTTGAAGTTCCATTTCAAGCGGTGGCATCTCGTTAGATATTTCCTCGGCGGTTGTTTGGCTCATTGTCATTTAATTACGAATTACGATTTATCTAGAGTCTTTAAAATTACTTTTGCAGCTAGTTGATGTCCCGCAGGATTCCAATGACCATCAATATCAAAGTAAAGCTTTTCTTGTTTGCTATTTTTTCTAAAATCATCAGTTAGATTGACACAAGTTACATCTTGTAATTTTGCAAGGTCACATAAACGCTGATACCCAATTTCTTCATTTTTGAGCAAATCTACATTCTCAGGAAATAACTGGACGTAATCTTTGATATAAGCTGATTCTTTTGAAGGTACAAGAAAAACAAACAGCTTAACTTGATTTTCTTTGGTCAAACGAATAATTCGTGATAACGCCGCTTCTACTTTGATCACTCCATCAGATGTCAAATAATCGCTATCTACACCTACTCCTGACTCAGGTGCTGCCAGCGATAAATTAAATAAAGTTAAACCATTTTTTGCTTCTTTAGAGATAGAAGTTCCAGCTTTTACTGGCAAGTTTTTTTTGTTATTTTTCCAGACAAACTGGTACAAAAAGGTTTTTTCATACCAAGGCGAAAAACTTCTTTCTTTAAGCGTATCATATATCTTTTGACCAATATCAGATGGATAATTAGTCAAATCATTAGCAACTATGGATAAGATGGCTGTCTGAGGTTTATATTTGGCGATCCATTCATTAAATAATGTTTCATATTGAGCAAAAGAATAACCGGGAACACCTAAATTGATTACTGTCTGTTGCAACTCTGATTCTACCAGTCTGGGAAATATTTTTTCTTCACTGACCCATTGACCCCATGTAAATGAATCTCCAATAAAATACAAGTTCGATTTTGTGTAATCTCTCCCTATATTGCGAAATCCATAACTATCTGTATTAGCAACTTCTGCAACTTTTGCTTCTTGCCAAACAGTTTTGAAATCCTTCAGGTTTGATTTAGGTTTGTAGCCTAATTGAGCATCCGGTTGAATAAATTGATAAAAAATTTGCGCCTTGGACTTTTGTGGGGCAGCAACTCCAGTAGTAATGGCAAAAGTTTCGATGATTAACAGCCCAACTATAACTCCAGCCAGCATGAGGAATAAATTTTGTAGCCAAGGCTTTATTTTTCCCATCAATTCCTACTCTTATAATTACGAATTACGAATTATTTTGGTCAATCCCTTTTCACACAGTGTTTTAGCAACAATCTCCCCTGCTAACTGATGTCCCAAAGCATTCCAATGTCCATCGCAACGAAAAGTATTATCAAACCCATGTAAGCAGATATTATTTTGCTCGGCATAAGCCTGAAAAGATTTTCCTAGATTAATAGTAGTAAAATCTTCACGTTCTCCTAATGCTGCAATCCGCTTTTCTGGGTAAAACCAATCTGTTAACCCTGACACTTCCTGATGATGACGCACGACAGGATCGGGATTAACTTGCAGGGCAGTTGTTAGTGTTACTACAGCAAAATTCGCTTTTTTAGTAATTGTTTCATTATGTATGAAACTAATTAGTCTTTCTGTTTGTTGCCATGCTTGTTCCCATTCAGGATCGGTTGCAGTGTTGTATGCAAGCCATTCTGTTTGCTTCCAGACATTCTGCCATTCAGGGTCATTATAGGGAGAAACTTTTGTAGGTTGTGTTGCTAGTTGGGTGTCTCGTTTTTTATTATCTTGGTGAGGAAGTGGGAAAGCGTATTTTGCTTGTTTTAAAATCTGTAAAATCCGTAAACGATCTTGAACTTGGAGATAAGCCTGATGCCACAATGACTTTTGTGAGCGATAAATATCCATATTTACAAACGAGTCATCAAGCACCCAATTATCATCTCGATCAACAAAATAGGGTTTCATGAGGGCGCTATTATCCATAGCAGTCTGACTCACCATTTTTTCAGTGAGACTGCGGGAATTGTTGATGACATCGTTACCTGGATAAAAATTCAGAAGTACGAGGTCTGGTGAATAGTTCCAGACCTTTTCTTGCAAGGCGATTAGTTCTTGATCTGTTCCATAACCATTGACTCCGAAGTTCATCACTTCTACGTCACGATCTGCTAGGGTGGGACAATTTTTCAGTTCGCGTTCGATGACGGCGGCGAGTCCTTGTGTTTGTGGCAGTTGGCGTGCTTCTGTAAAAGAATCTCCCAGCAAGGCAATACGGATAGTATTCTCTGGCTTAACTAAGGAATGTTCTCGGTCGTGAAAACCCTCACTGTTGTATTGGATATAGGCTTCCCCTTCGTCATGCACCCACCCAGCCGCATAAGGTCGTCCTGCCCAACCTCTATGTTCATCAAAGGTATAAAATGTCTTGTATTCAACGCCAGCAATGCGTAAGCCAATTTCTACAACAGCTAGCCCTAAGACAATTCCGCCTAGCAATAAAGCTAGGGTTAGCATCACCCCTACCCACCGCTTTAATGATAATGACGATGTTACCACCTCGCATTCCTCAAAATAGTGTGTAAATAAATGGTGCAAGTACGGATGACTGTGCGAACACAATCAAGATACCTAAGAGTAATAGTGTGACGATGAGTGGTAATAAGAAGAACTTGCGGCGTTCTTTCAGCAATCCCCACAAATCTTTCAGCAAGTCTTGTGTTGTTTCAAGCATTAGAAGGGTTTCTCCATTTTGTTTATAGGTTTAACTTGATTGATAATGCGATAAGTTTTTACGTCAGCATCTAGCTTTCTGGCCATCGCATCATGATGAAACACGCCTCGCATCACTAGACCGATTGGTGTGATTAAGGTGTAGAAAATAATACTGAGAATTATCCGCGTATTAATCCAACCTAAAACTAGTCCAATCCTCATCCAAATTTGGTAAACACCATTGAGCGTGGTGGGAGCAATCAGCGCCCACACCCAAAGGATGCTAGCAATTACCCAAGGTAAAATGGGTAAAGACTCATGGTGTATCAAGGGCAGTAGACTACCGAATAAGCCAGCAGCGATCGCACCACCAAGCAGTCCAAAATCCCGTAGTCCTTTCCGATCGAGTTGTTGTATTTCGTTCATCGGCGTTAATCTAATTCAAATTCTGTTTTCCAAGATTCATCTTTCTGTATCTGGGGTTGGTTCGATTTGGCGAGGAGAAAGTTCTCTAATACCAAGTAGTCCATCTCCGTTCTCATAAAACAGCGATAGGCATCTTCTGGGGTACACACAATTGGTTCGCCTCGGACATTAAATGATGTGTTTACTAAAACTGCACAGCCCGTTTTTGCCTGAAAATGTCGCAGCAGTTCATAGTATCGAGGATTGGTTTGTTGATGAACCGTTTGAATCCGAGCAGAATAATCTACATGAGTGATAGCGGGAATTTGCGATCGCTTCACGTTTAACTTATCTATACCAAACAACTCCTCCTGTTCTGTTGTCATGGGAATCCGCAACTCGGCTTTGATTGGTGCAACCAAAAGCATATAAGGGCTGGGACTTTCAAGCTCAAAGTAGTTAGAAACCTGTTCTGCTAAGACAGAAGGGGCAAAGGGACGGAAGGATTCGCGGTATTTAATTTTCAGGTTCATCACCGATTGCATCTTGGGATTACGAGGATCGCCGACGATCGAACGACCTCCCAAAGCTCGCGGGCCAAACTCCATCCTGCCAGAGAACCAACCCACAACATTCCCTTGCTCTAGAATTTCAGCAAGTTCGGGCATGAGTTTGTCATCTTCTAGGTATTGGTAGGGCGCATTCACAGACTGGAGATAGTCTTGAATCTCTGTTTTCCCAAAGCAAGGGCCTAGATAGCCGCCCCGCATGGCATCCCCATCGTGAGGAATGCGAGGCTTTTCATGATACTGATGCCAAATAGCTAATGCTGCTCCAACTGCTCCCCCTGCGTCTCCGGCGGCTGGTTGAATCCAAATATCCCGAAAATCTGTTTCTCGCAAAATGCGTCCATTGGCAACGCAATTTAGGGCAACTCCACCGGCTAAACAGAGATAGTCTGTGTCCAGTTCCTTTTTAACTGTTCTTGCCAAACGCAAAACGACTTCCTCGGTAACGTGTTGGATAGAACAAGCTATATCCATTTCTCGCTGGGTGAGTTTACCCTCGCTTTGGCGTGGTTCACCACCAAACAATTGATGAAATTTCGGGGTAGTCATAGTCAACCCCGTGGTGTAGTTGAAGTAGTCCATATTCAACCGAAATGTGCCATCTTCCTTGAGATCCAAAAGATGGTTGAGGATATGGTCTACATATTTGGGTTCACCGTAGGGCGCTAAACCCATGAGTTTGTATTCGCCAGAGTTGACCTTGAAACCTGTGTAATAGGTGAAGGCAGAATAAAGCAGCCCCAAGGAATGGGGAAAATCAATTTCCCATTGGGGAGTGAGTTGATGGTCTTCTCCCAACCAAACTGAGGTAGTTGCCCATTCTCCGACTCCATCAAGGCATAGCACCGCCGCGCGATCGAAAGGGCTGGGGAAAAAGGCAGAAGCAGCGTGCGCTTGGTGATGTTCAGTAAACAAAAGTTGGGGTAATTGCGTTTTTTTGCAATCTCCGAGGGTTGCCAGTTCCTTTTTTAACAACGTTTTGAGGTAAAGCTTTTCTTTTAACCAAACTGGCATTGCTGCAATAAAGGAACCTAATCCCTTGGGTGCGTAAGCGAGATAGGTTTCTAAGAGTCGCTCAAATTTGACCAATGGCTTATCGTAGAAAACGATTTGGTCTACTTCTGATAATCCAATACCTGCTTGTTTGAGACAATAAGCGATCGCACCTTTAGGAAATCTCGCATCATGTTTTTTGCGGGAAAAACGCTCCTCTTGTGCGGCGGCAACAATATCACCATCCACAACTAAGGCGGCGGCACTATCGTGGTAATAAGCTGAAATTCCTAAAATACGCATTTTTTATATAAAACTCCCATTTTTATTTATTCCCTATTCCCTATTCCCTAACTCGATATCAGTCAATTTCCATAGACCCAAACTCTTTTGTGGGTAGTCCTTTCTTTCAGTCGTTTCTTCGTCAATGATTTCCAGCATATCGGGAAAGTTGTACGGAGGTAATTTTAAATCGATTGCTCGCCAATCACCTGTAACAATATCTTTATTTTCAAGTATCCCCGGATAAGTTGTAGTTAAAAGATATTTAGAATTGCTTTTTTTAAAGTTTTTAATTACAGCAATAGCATCTTGAAATGAGAGATGTACTAAACAATCTCTACAGAAAATCAAATCGACTTGTGGCAGTGAATCTGTTGCTAAATCGAGATTAGTAAATTCTCGGACTTCGTTACCATAACTACGTTGATTTGTAGTAATTAAGTCAGCAACAATATCACATCCAATGTATTTTTCTATATTAAGTTGGGCTTCTTTTAACCAATAAAAATCTCCACAAGGAGCATCAAGCATTGTTTTGATATTAAGTTTCTCCAGCAAAATTGGTAGTTTTTTGATGATTACCGATGTTTGTTGAAGAGTAGAACCTCTTCCAGAAATAGATTCCTGACCATCCCACCGATTACGATAATATATATCACTAAAAACTTCTTTTCTGCTTTTACCTCTAAAAGATAAAAGCATCAATTCATATTGTAGGTTAAACGAGAGATAATCGAAGAAAGATTTGATTTGATTTGAAATCGTATTTTTGCTCATAGCTTTTAATAAAAAATACAAAATTAACTAAAATTGAAAATAAACAAATGGTTGAGGATTGATGGCTGCAAACCGAAGTATTGTTGAAACTATCACCCCATAAAAAACCGCAAAACTCCATTGAGGAATTTTTTGCCACCAGCCCGCCAACCAATTTTTATAAGCGACCCAGTGCATCATAACTAAAGGTATAAAAATCCAAGCTACTTGGATGTTTAGGTTTTCCGAACCAGGAGAATTGAGGAATACAAAAGATTTCGCTATTTGGATAGCACTAGTGATATCGTTACTCCGAAAGAAGATTGCAGACGCACAAAACCAGTAAAATGTCAGTGGTATGCCTAACATATTTCTGAGTGGTAGCAATCGCTTGTAGGGAGCAATCCAAGATGACCATTTCTTGTGAACAATTAAAGCAACGCCATTCAATCCTCCCCAAACAACAAAATGCCAAGCCGCACCATGCCAAAGTCCAGAGGTAAGCATCAGGATGAGAATATTTCTAGACTGAAAGAATTCTGTGCGTTCTTCTTTTGGTCGCATTTTCATCAAAGGGCTATAAATATAGTCTCGCAGCCAGGTGAAAAGCGTAATGTGCCAACGTTGCCACAACTGAGTGACATTTGCAGAAAAGTAGGGAAAATTAAAGTTGAGGGGTAGCTTATATCCCAGTAAACCTGCACAGGCGATCGCCATATCAGAATAGCCAGAAAAGTCGCAGTATATTTGTATAGCGAAAGAAATTACGGCAATCCAACAACTTAAGACAGTATAAGCTTCTGGATTCGTGAAATACTGGTCTACCAAGGGAGAAAGATTATCCGAAATACAAGCTTTCTTGAAATATCCCACCAGAAAAAGCGTTAAGCATCCCTGAAAATCAACCTTGTTTAAAGTTTTTGGAGTTAATAGTTGAGGCAAAAAAGTAGATGCGCGGACAATAGGGCCTGCAACTAACTGGGGGAAAAAAGTTACAAATAGAGCAAAATCCCAAAAATTATTAATAGGTTTGAGTTTACCCAAATAGGCATCAATTGAATAGCTCAGAGTTTGAAATGTATAAAAACTAATTCCTGCTGGCAGAATGATTTGAAGGGTATTAATACTAACAGGTAGACCCAGAAAAATTAATAAGTTTGAGGCAGAGTCAACGAAGAAGTTATAGTACTTAAAAAATCCTAATAAACCTAAATTTACAACTAAACTGAGTACTAACCATCCTTGGCGCTGCTGCTGATTTATTGGTTTATTCAGCAGTGCATCCCAAGAGAAAAAATTTATCCATCCATTTTTTACAGTCTCAGTTGTTTGAATTTCTGCTTTTACTATTGAATTATCTACCTGTGGTCTAGATAACATCAAACCAACAAAGTAATCAACAACTGTCGAAAGCAAAAGCAGGGAAAGAAAGCGCCAATCCCAAACACCATAAAAAATGTAACTACAGATTAATAACCAAGTTTTACGATGATCGTGTTTCTGCAAAGCCCAGTAGATGCAGAAAATAATCATAAAGAAAAAGAGAAAACGAAATTCTGTAAAAACCATATTTATTCTCAGGTGTGAATTAACTAGTAACTAGCGAGTTGGAGATATTTTTTCATGTTTGATTGGAAAATTTTGCTTTGATTGACTGACTTCTAGATACAAGTGATTGATTAGATGAATTCAAATATTGAGAAAATTCTGCTGCAAAAATGCGTGTAAATTCTTGAGCGCCTTCGTGATTTAAATGCCTACCATCAGATCGGCGATCAACTTCGTATAAAGTAGTGAAAGTATTGGGTCTATTAAAAGCAAATAAATTAGAAATATAACCATTATTGTAAGCTTTTGTAATAGCAGAATTATCAAAATCAGTATTTAAAACTGGAGGAATAAAGAAAATAGGTTCCATTTTATTTTGACTATCAATTCTAGAATCTATGTTTTTAATAATTTTGATTGCATAAGAATTAAGTGGATACGTATCTTTTCCTCGAACAAAAACTCCTGATTTTGATTGATTTAGTTGCTCTTGATAACTCTCCAAGCGTTTCGATAGAAAAATTTGTTTCCATTTTTCACTATTTTCCAGCCAATCCATTGCATAATATCCGGCTTCCTGTATTAATTTATCACCAGATATTCCTTTTGGTAATACTTCCGATACTTCCGATTTTTGCAGCCAAAAATTAGAAAAATAACCAATACCTAACCATCTATAAAGAAAACTTACTGAATTTGCATAAAACCCGCTAATTTTCTCTTTCAAAGTAGAGGTTGACTCAGAAATTAATTGAAAATTTTCTATCGTTTTTATAGGAGTATGCCAATAAACATTTTTAGCCGCAGTCGGTGCATCCTCCATAAAAAAGTCAACTAAGCAGTCTAAAAATATCCATTTTAAGTTTGCTGGTTTTAAAGCGAGAATCTTTTGTAAATAGAAATCCAATTCAGCTACATTTGCCGCCATGATTCCAAAGTTGAAAGACCTGATAGTTTTCCCATTAGCTGCCATTGTTGCATCGAATACTTTAGGGACAACTCCTTGGTAAGTAGTACTAGGCCCTAAGAAAATAACATCATAATCATCTTTGTGATCGCTAAAATATTGGAACTTAATACTGATATCACCAAGATTTTGAGGACTAACAGAAGAGGGTAAAACCGTATTGATTAATCCCGCAGTCGAAATCAAAGAAAGCATAAAAATCATGCTATAAGAAAACATAACTACTGATCTTGGTACTACTTTTTTCCAGGTATCTACATTCATTGTTAGTTGTATTAAGAATAAATTACTTATTTTTGTTTCATGCTGAGACCCAAAGGCACAGAGAGGAAAAAGTTTAATTTTTGGAGTAAGTTAAAATCGATGTATTATTATTGTTTCTTTGGATGTAAAATTCACTCGTTAAAATAGGTGGATACTTTGCAGTTTCATTTGTCTCTAAACAACTGTCAGGACAAGCGATTTCGGCATCATTATTAGGAGAGGCAAAAAAAGCAAAGGAGTATCTTGGTTTAATGTCGTGGGATACAGATGGGATGGCAACTTGGTGTTTTGTGGCATAAACTTTATCATTCGTCCATCTTTGTAAAACTTCTCCTGCCATGACGACAACCGTATCAGGAATTAGGGGAACTGGAATTCGCGCTCCAGCTTTGGTGCAAATTTCTAAGCCTTCTACCTCATACTGAAATACATAAGTAATAGTGTTTCCATCTGTATGTTCTCCCAGGCGAATATTTTGGGATTGCGGAAGTTCAGATGCACCAGGATAGTGATGTAAACCCATAGCATGGTTTTGCTCAGAATGTAATTCAGTAAAATACGATTCTGGCAGCTTCAAAGCAATGGCTAAAGCTTCAAGAACTTTTAGCGTACTTGCGTGGCAAGCTATGAAAAATTGCAGCATCACTTCCCGGAACTCAGGTTGATTCTGTAGCCATTGGTTCGGTTGGTGAAAAGGATGATCTAGCTTATCTAATTCCTCTGGTTTCATTTCTCTACCAAAATAAAACTGTTCGCTGAGTATGCTTGACATCCCCATAGGAATATATCCTCGATGACATTTTTCTGTTAAAGCTACCTGCTTTTTATCCTCTAATGGCAGTCCAAACAAATCCTTGGCTTGAGTAAATGCTTGAGTAATCAAAGTTGCGTTTATATCGTGATTTTTCAGGTAAAAACATCCCATTTCCTGTAAAGCACTGGCGATTTGATTGGCAATTAATTCTTTAGCAACTCTGTCACCAACTAAAAATAGATGTAAGTCAATAACAGGAATCTGTGTTGAAATAATAGGCTCTTTTGAAAGTTCGTTAATTGATAGCATCGTTAAAAATGAATTGAGTTATAAATTCAAGTTTGTAGTATGCGCTTTAGCGCTAAAGCGCATACTACAAACAAAAAGGTCTATTTTTTTTCAGATGCATAGCTTCCTGTCGCAATTTGATTGATATATTCATGGGTGCGAATTGGTGGATAGTTGGGTGTTGCGTTTGACTCTAAGCAAGTAATTTCGGCATCGTAATCAGGAGACTCAAAATAGATAATTGAGTACCTGGGATTACTAGGAAATTTGGAAGGTAGGGGAACTCGATGTTTGGTGGCGGGAAACTTATCGTTTGTCCAGCGCTGCATTAAATCTGCAAGGATGACCAGAACTTTACCAGGGACGAAGGGGGCTGCAATCCACTCTCCCGCATCGTTGCAAACTTCTAGCCCAGCCGTCTCATCTTGAAATATTAAGGTAATACTGCCGTAATCTGTATGTTCAGCGAAGCGAGTCTCGCCGAGAGGGAGAGCTTGGTGTAGAGATGGATAGTGATTGATAGAGGTGTTGAAGTTGCGTTCTAGATGGAAATCGGTGAAGTAGGATTCTGGTAGTTTCAAGGCGATCGCGATCGCTTGTAAAATACTAAAGGACGCATCACGACAAGTTGTAAAAAATTCTAGTAGCAGTTGGCGAAACTCTTTTTGGTTTTCAGGCCATCGATTAGGTTCACCAAATCCTTGGGGAGTTACACCCGCTTCATCGGTTGCAACGTCTAAACCAAAATTGAATGCTTCTAGCAATACTCGCTCTTTACCACGAGCAACATAGCCTCGACTCGTTCCTGGAGCAAGTTTTACTTGATTTTTCTCCTCTTGTGGTAGGGCGAAAAAACTTTGCGCTTGAGCAAAAACTCGATCGACTAAGGTCTGAGGTACACAATTTTCGAGGTAAAAACATCCAATTTCTTGAATAGCACACGAGATTTGATTGGCAACTGTTTCTTTAGCTGCAATATCACCAACCATAAATGGATGGAAATCAATCACAGGAATCTGTGTGGAAACAATTACTTGGGGTTCACGTTCTTTGATTGGGTTCATCGTTTAAAAATTCCTCTTTGTAATTTTGAAAGTTAGATTTAATTTGGTTTTTTAAGTACAGCGTTGTGTAAAATCGTAATGTTTTGAAACGCAGAGGGTCGCAAAGTAAACGCAAAGTAGCGCAAAGGTTTGAAGAATTTGCTCAAAATTTGTTAATTATTGATAGGATTACTTTTCAGTTCATAAATATTCCAAAATGTTCCTTGTAAAGCCGAATGTTTCACCCCCTGAATCCGATTTCGCATAGACACCATTGATAATGAATTTACTAGATAAATAAACGGTAAATATTCCTGACTCAACCTTTGAGTTTCTGCATAAATTTGTTTACGCTGTGCTTCATTTGCTGCTGTACCTTGAATGTAGAGATCGTCAATCTTTTGTTCCCAATCTGCTACCTCCTGTTTAGTAATCGGTATTTGTCCGGCTTGGGGTTGGCGGTTGAAAAAATGCCAGTTCCCTTTAGTAGACCAAATATTTACTGCTTCGTTGGGTTCTACTGTCATTGGGAAACCATCAATAATCTGACAATCCCAATCCAGACGATTTGCTAATTTGTCTACAACCAATCCCACTCCAATCAAATTTAAATCTACCTGAATTCCTATCTGGCTCAAATCGTCTTGAATTAAAGGAGCCATGTTTTGCAACACCTTATTACCAACATTAGCGGTGAGCGTAAACCGGACTCGATTCCCATCGCTATCGAATAACTCACCTTGATTGTTGTATCGAAAACCTGCTTTGAGAAGTAATGCTTTTGCCTTCTCTTGGTTATAGTTGTAGACTGGTAAACCTGCTTGCTGAGAAAGATAGTAAGGACTCTGCACGGCTATGGGTGAATTTTGTAGCGCTCCTACACCTGCAAATAGGTTGTTTACCATCCGCGGGCGATTGATGCTATAAGCAACGGCTTGGCGGAATGCTACTGTATTGAACCAGCGAGATTTAATCGGATTAATTAAAGGCTGACCATTTCTTAGTCCTGTATTCAAATTAAACATCATCGCTGTGCTTCCTGTTTGAGAACCACCGTTATAAATTGTGAATTCTCCCCTTTTTTCTTCTCGTTTCAATAATGAAAAATAGTTAGAATTTACCTCAATAAAATCAAGTCCTCCAGAACGAAATTGAATTAATGCTGTATCATTATTGCTAACCGTATTTAGAACAATGCGATCGATATAGGGTTGAGTATGATTTTGAGTATCTTTACGCCAGTAATAGGGATTTTTGCGAAAGGTTATTCGCTCACTTGGAACGTATGATTCCAATTTATAAGCACCGTTGCTAACAATTTGATTGGGTGGAGTATTTGTTCCCCAGATTGAGAGAAATAGCGGTCTACCTGCTGAGTCTTTTGTGGTGATGCTGGATCGCAGAATGTGAGCAGGTAAAATTTCTAGTTTTGTTGTGCGAAGAAAGGGAGCAAAAGGTTCTGGAAGGGTAAATTCAACGCGCCAATTATCTAATTTTTTCACTGTAGGAAAACTGCGAGTTTTGCCTATTTGTAAAAAATCTTTGGCATAGGAAGGAATAGCAGGATTCGTGTAAATATCTTTATAAGTAAACACCACATCATCAGCAGTTAGTGGTTTACCATCTGACCATTTCAGTCCTTTCCTCAGTGTAAAAATAATGCGCTTCTGGTCTTCAGAAGTTTCCCACGATCGCGCTAATGCTGGTTTAATTTCTCCTCGACCATTTTCACGAATTAGCCCTTCATAGAGGAAAGTCAAAATTCCGACTCCCTGCTCCATCAACTGAGGGTTAAAGGTGTTGGGTTCGGCAGAACTACTAAGGATGATTTGAGATCCAGCTACTGCTTTGTTGATCGAGTTAGTTTGGACGCAACTAACTAGGACAATCGCCAGGATAAATCCGATGATAGCTGGCGATTGCCGACGGCAAATAGTAGTAAGTGCGATCAATCTTCGCATAGTTGTACTCTCAGAAACTTCTTTTACCTACCCTACATGGCGCTGTATCCCCCATCCACCATCAAAATTGCCCCCGTCACATAAGAAGCTGCTTCAGACGCGAGAAATATCACTGGGCCGATGAGTTCCTCTGGTTTTCCGCGTCGCTGCATGGGAATCACAGCACTCAGATGTTGCCGATCTTCCTGTGGCGATCGCCGAAATGTTTCAGTACCTTCCATAATGTTGTCTATATAGCCAGGAGCAAAAGCATTAACTCGAATCTGACGATCTGCCCATTCCAGTGCTAGCGATCGCACTAGTAAATTTACCCCTCCTTTCGATGCTGTATAAGCCGCCGAACCACTTATTCCCACTACACCGCCAATAGAAGAGTTCATAATAATTGAGCCGCCTGTCCCTTGTTCGATCATTTGTTGAGCCGCCAGTTGAGCGCAATGGAAGTATCCTTTCAAATTGACGTTGATGATGTTATCCCACTCCAACTCCTCTAAGTCAGCCGCCGGTTTGATGATGTCAATGCCGGCATTACACACCATAATGTCAAGCCTGTGATAGTGCGCCACAGTTTGCTCAATTAGGTGTAAACAATCTTGGCGATTTCTGACATCGGTGGGAATTGCGATCGCTTCGCCTCCAGCCTCCTGAATTATTTGTGCAGTTTTTTCTGCTTCGGTTGCTTTAATATCAGCAACCACAACCTTTGTGCCTACAGATGCTAATCCTTGAGCTATGGATTTGCCGATACCTCGTGCAGATCCGGTGATAATGGCGACTTTTCCTGTTAGGTCAAAAAGGGAGGGTTTCACGGTTTTTTAGTCAATTAGTAAGGGTTGTCATTTGTCATTTGTCATTTGTTATTGATAAGAGACTAATTCTCTATCTCTGCCTTTCTTTGTAAATTGCGGATAGTTTCTGCTTGCTCAACTATGGTGTTTTTCTCAAATAAGGAAACTAAGGGTAATTCTATTTGCCAAGCTTTTTGTAATTTGTATGTGAGTTGTAGAACCAGAGCAGAATGTCCTCCCAAGTCAAAGAAATTATCTTGTATACTGATATGTTCTAACCCTAAAACTTCTTTCCAAATAGCTAATATGGTTTCTTCAATAGAGTTACTGGGTTCAGTAAATTCATTCTGAAAGTTATTCGCTATTGGTAATTTGTTATTTTGAATTGGTAAATTTTCACCCTCATTTAAAAAGGGAAGTTCTCTAAGACGTAGGTCAGGATTAGTAATTAGAGATTCAAGTAAGTTTTGAAAGACTGTTACCATTCTGGCGATGCTAGCAGGTGTAAACAAATCGGTTCTGTAGACTAAAGCGCCTTCAATTCCCTCTGTTGTTTCTTGGAGTGTGAGATTTAAATCAAACTCGGCTGTGTCTTTGGTATCCGTTGCAATAAATTCCTCCTTTAAAGTCAAATTTGCTAGTTTTAAATCATCTTCTGGAGTGTTTTGGAAAACAAACATCACCTGAGCTAACAGTGTGTAACTAGAGTCTCGAACTGGTTGCAGTTCTTCTAATAGTTTGATGAAGGGCATTTCCTGATGTGCATACACTCCTAAAGCCACTTCTCGCACCCGCCGCAATAGTTCGCGGAAGCTGGGATTGCCTTCTAAGTTGGTGCAGAATGGCAGTAAATGGACAAAGAAACCAATCAGTCCTTCTGTTTCGGGACGGGTACGATTGGCAACTGTTGTACTCACAATGATGTCTGGTTGTCCTGTGTAGCAGAAAAGTAATGTTTTGAGTGCTGCTAACAAGGTCATAAATAAGGTTACGCCTTCCTGCTGACTCAAGGTTTTGAGTGCTTTGGTTAAGTCTGAAGAAATCACCAATGGATGACGCGCACCTGTGAAGGTTCGCACGGCTGGGCGTGGATAATCGGTTGGTAGTTTTAAAATTGGAGGGGTGTCACCTAGATGTTGTTTCCAGAATTGCATCTGTGATTCTAAGGTTTGTCCCTGCAATAATTGTCTTTGCCAATGAGCAAAGTCTGCATATTGGATGGGTAACTCGTTCAGGGGGAATTGCTTACTCTGAGAAAAAGCTTCGTAAAGGGTTGCCATTTCTTGAGTCAACACGCTAAAAGACCAACCATCAGCAACAATATGGTGCGTTGTGACTACAAGCAAATGCTCAGTTTCACTCAAACGCCAAAGTTTACTGCGTAATAACGGCCCCCGCGCCAAATCAAAAGGCTGTTTAATCTCCTTCTCAGCTTGTCGTTTCGCTTCTGTTTCAGGGATATTTTGTGAGTCTATTACTGCGAAGTCAAATACAGGTTCGGGGGAAATTGTATAAACTACTTGTCCGTTTTCCACCTTAAAAGTACTTCGGAAGGTTTCATGTCGTCGTACAATTTCTCTTAAACTCTGCTCTAACGCTTTCACATCTAGCGAACCTGTCACGCGATAAACTAGCGGCAGGTTGTAAACAGGATTGCCGGGATAGAATTGCTCGAAAAACCAAAACTCTAGCTGAGTTAAGGAGATTGGCAGTACTCCGTCACACGTTCGCACCGCTTTAAATGGTATGATATCCCGCGAAAGTTCATGCTTAGTTGCTGTCTCAACTGTTCTAGCTAATGTTGCGATCGCTGGAGATTCAAATAAACTTCGCAGAGGCAATTCTACCTTAAATGCTTTGCGTGTCAGAGAGATAACCTGAGTAGCCAGTAAGGAATGTCCTCCCAAATTAAAGAAGTTGTCATAAATCCCAACTTGTTCTAACCCTAAAACATCCCTCCAAATACCCGCCAAAATTTCTTCGGTGGGAGTCCGGGGTGCAACAAAAGTTTGAGCTAATTCTGGTCGGCTGGTCGTCGGTTCTAGTAAAGTGCGACGGTTGACTTTACCGTTGGAAGTCAGGGGAAACGATTCCATCTGTACAAAAGCCGATGGAATCATGTAGTCTGGCAACTGGTCTTGAAGAAAAGTACGCAGCTGTTCGATGGTGACTGTCTGCCCTTGAATTGGTACGAAGTAAGCAACTAAATATTTTTCTCTGGCACTTTGCCCAAACACCTTAGCCACTGCTTGGTTAATTTGGGGATGTTTGCTCAAAACCGCTTCAACTTCGCCAAGTTCAACCCGAAAACCCCGAACTTTTACTAAATCGTCTATGCGTCCCAAAAATTCAATGTTGCCATCACTGAGGTAACGTGCCAAATCTCCAGTCTTATATAATTTTGAATTTTGTACGCCCTTGGCGTTCCCGTAGGGTATTTTGAATTTTGAATTGTAAAACGGATTTGGGACAAATTTTTGCTCTGTCAAATCTGGGCGGTTGAGGTAGCCACGAGCCAAGCCATCACCACTAACGTAGAGTTCCCCAGGAACGCCAATCGGCACGGGTTGGAGATTGTGGTTTAATAGATAAACTTGGACGTTAACGGCAGGTTTACCGATTGGCGGATAAATTGGCCATTCTTCTGGTTGGTCGCCAAATGTATATGATGTAACTAAATCTGCTTCTGTTGGCCCGTATAAATTGTAGAGTCTGCAATTCTCTAAACGCCCAAACAGCTTAATCATTGGTTGAGTAATCTGGAGTTGTTCGCCACAAGCGATCGCTTCTCTAATATTCTGAAATAGATGTTCTTCGTCTCCGTATATTTCTGCTAATTGTTGCCATAAGGTGACGGGAAGGAATACTTTGGCGATTGGTTCTTGAGCAAGTAACTGAATTAATTTATCTAAATCTTTGCGATCGCTTTCACCAATCATATACAGCGTGCCGCCTAAACCCCACGCCGCAAACATTTCGTGATAGCTGACATCAAAGCTGAGGGAAGCAAACTGAAGCACACCCACACCTGTTGTCATCTTCGCTTGATGGTGTTCGATTAAATTGGTGAGCGATCTATGAGGGACAAGCGTACCTTTAGGAGTTCCTGTAGACCCAGAAGTATAGATGATATATGCTAAATTTTGCGCTTGTGTATCTGTCTGAAGATTTATATCAGATTCTTTAGCGATCGCATCCCATCCCTCATTTAACAAAATCATTTGGGGACTGGGCACTGGGGACTGGGTACTGGGTAACGAATCAGAATCCCTCACCAAATTTTCCTGTTCCCTAGTCCCTAATCCCCAATCCCCAATCCCTTTTAAACTAGCTTGAGTCAATACAACGGTTGCACCAGTATCCGCTAGTATAAATGCTAAACGCTCTGGAGGATAGGTAGGGTCAAGGGGAACGCAAGCACCACCAGCTTTCAGGGTTGCTAATATGGCAACTGCTGCTTCTAGAGAGCGTTCCAGACAAATCCCCACAGGTGCATCTGGTTTGATACCCAACCTTTGCAGATGATGAGCTAGCTGATTGGCGCGTTGGTTTAACTCTCGGTAAGTAAATCGTTGATTTTCATACACCACCGCCACAGATTCGGGTGTTTTTTCAACGTGTTGCTCAAATAATTGATGGATGCAATCATTGATGGGTTGGGCTGCTTGGGTAGCGTTCCACTGTACTAGGAGTAAATCTTTTTCTGCTGGTGTGAGTAGCGGTAATTCGCCTATATTGCGATGAGAATTAGTAGTAATACCCTGCAACAGGGTGAGTAAATGACCAATCATCCGATCAATGGTATCTGCGTCAAAGCGATCGCGATCGTAGTTGATTTTGATTACCAGTTCATCACCGGGAATTGCCACCACCGTTAAAGGATAATTTGTTTCTCCGAGGGCTTGGCGATCGCCTATTCTCAAATTTCCCGGAAGCGCTTGCAGTGTTGCGTTTACAGGGTAGTTTTCAAACACCACAATGCTTTCAAACAAAGGTTGATTCCTCGGAATCTCACTTACACCTTGAATATCTACCAGTGAGGTGTATGAATACTGCTCTCGTTCTATATGCTCTTGTTGCAATTGCACTAGCCAAGGCAATAAATCAGCTGTTTCAGGGATTTTTATCCGTACAGGTAAGGTATTAATAAACAATCCCACTATCGACTCTACACCAGATAAGTTATGAGGACGACCGGACACTGTAGCCCCAAACACCACATCAGACTCACCACTGTAGCGACTAAGTAACAACGCCCAACCCGCCTGAACTAAGGTAGAAACGGTGAGGTGATGTTGTTGGGCAAAAGATTTTAAGGTAGCAGTTGCTTCGGCGGATAGATGTTGGTGTCGAATATTAGTGGTTTGCTGGTGAGCAATCTGCCCTACTGCTTGTTCCACAACCAAAGGGGTAGAAGCAGTAAAACCCTCAAGAGTTCGCCGCCAAAATTCCTCAGCACTAGACAAGTCTTGCTGCTGCAACCAATTAATGTAGTCTCGGTAAGAGCGAGTTGGAGTTAAATATAATTGTTGATTTTTATTTATAGAATCGTAAAAAGCAAAGATTTCTTTAAAGAGAATCGGCCAACTCCAACCATCAAGCAATATATGATGAAAGCTCCAAATAAAATGATAAGTCTCGTCTGCTAACTGAAATAAAACAAACCGCATCAAGGGAGCTTTGTCAAGTTCAAAACTTTGCTCTTTATCTGTGTTTAAGAAAGAGTTAATTTGTGTTTGCTGTTCCTCAGTTGAGAGCAAACGCAAGTCTCTGTTCATCCAAGATAAATTAACCTGTCTACGCACTACTTGGACTGGCTGTTTGCGGTTCTTCCAAACAAAAAGTGTCCGTAAAGCCGAGTGTCTTTGCACCACTTGTTGCCAAGCTTGCTCAAACGCACTTTTGTTTAAATCGCCATAAAGAGTAAAGCGAAACTGCTCAAAGTATATTCTTGATTCTGGCTGATAGAGCGTATGAAATAACATCCCCTGCTGCATTGACGAAAGGGGGTAGATGGCTTCAATATCTTTAGCTTTATTTTGATTTTGTATAGCTACCATTGTGATGTTTTTTTGTAATATCTCTTTTTTAATTAACCAGATAAATACAGAGAGAAAATGCAATATTAATTTATTTCTAAACTTGCATTTATTACTTAACCCATCTCTTCCTTTGCGTTCTTTCCGTCCTTTGCGGTTCGTTTATCTATATTCATATAAAATAAATGTTTTTAAAAAGCTCCTGTAGACAATCCGCCATCGACTGGAATAGTTACACCTGTTATATAACTAGCGCATTCTGAACTCAAAAAAGCCACTAAATTGGCAACTTCACTAGAAAGACCACGACGACCGATAGGAATGGTATTATCTATTCCTTCTATAATCGCCTCAATTTTTCGGTCTTCCTTTTGGGCGAATACTTCTAAGTATTCTCTATGCCTTGGAGTATCAATCAGACCAGGATTGACGCAGTTAACTAAAACATTCCACTTAGCAACTTCTGTGGCAACAGTTTTAGTAAAGTTGATTAATGCAGCATTGCCCACTCCCGATTTAACAAGACGACTAGAAGGTTCTTTTCCTGATGTCCCAACAATATTGATAATGCGCCCCCATTGCTGATTTTTCATTGTCGGTAGCACCAGATTCGTCATGCGAATATAGCCCATTAACTTGCCTTCAAAGACAGTTAACCAATCTTCATCAGATAGATTTTCTACTGCTTTATTAGAAAATGTAGCCCCCTGAGAATTATTGACCAAGATATCAATTTTGCCAAATTGGGTGAGAGCTTCTTGTACTAATCTTTGAGAATCACTTGGGTTTTGAACATCAGCAAGAATGGGGATAACTTTTGCTTGGGAACTAACCAAACCTTGATAAGCTTGTTCTAAACGCTCAGAATTTCTCCCACAAATTATTAACTGACAACCTTCTGCTGCCAGCTTTTGGGCAACGCTATAACCAATACCAGCACTTGCTCCTGTCACTAAAGCTACTTTCTGTGTTAATCCTAAATCCATGATAAATATTCCTTTAGGAAGCAGTGAGCGATCGCGCAGTTATTTCATTAAAAGAAGCTTTTTGGTAAGATAAATGAGAGCGAGGTGGAATCAAAATTTCAACCAAAGAAACTGCTTCATCAGAGGAATTATATCCTCCATAAAAGACATCAGATGGAGCATAATAAATACTACCATATTCTAGTTCCTGGTGTTCATCTTCCACAGAGATCGTCAACTGACCATTCAGGATTATTCCCATTTGTTCGCTAGCAGATTGTTGCATTGGGATAATTCCTCCTGGCGGAATTTCGGTAATCACAATCTCAAACCAAGAAGCAACAATAGATTGGCATGAGAAACCAGTAATTTTATCTTTTTTAGGCGATACCTTGAGAAACACTTCGTCAGTTTTTTCTGATGCTAAGGAAGTTACAATCCGTTTTACATCGAATACTATTGCTGTTTCTGGAAAGATATTTACAGAACCGTGAGGAACATAAGCATTGGCAATGTAGGCTTGTTGCAGTGGCTCAATAATTTCTTTGGTTCCGTTAACGTTCATTTCTAAACGACCAGAAATTATCATCCCCATCTGACTTTCTAGATGTTCGTGTAGTGCAAAAGTAGCTCCTGGAGCAAGATATACTAATTGAACAAGTGTGTCTTGACATTCAAATGCTATTAATTCTACATCTGAACCAATTTTTGTAGTTTTAGGAGTTGGGAAAAATTTAGACATGACTTTCCGCTAATTTTTTATAAAAAATTGACCAACTCATAGGGATTTTTCCATAAGTGGAAATAAACTCCAAATCATAAGCGTCAACAGCATTTTTATTAGTAATAGCTAGAGTAGCTAAACCCTTTTGTACTTGAATCGCTGCATCGCTAGTAGAAGGAGACAAATCAACCTGAATTTCTGATTGGTCTTGGGAATCTGGTAAAAGTCTTGACAACAAAGGTAAAGGCGCAGGATGAGTAACAAGTCTAGCTCCTTTAAAAACTACCTCTGTATTTTTCTTCTTAGCTAATCCATAAACTGGAGTAGGATAGATAAAAATGAAGCCTAAATCAAAACTTGGCTCCATATAAAACTCATTAATCATTTGGTAAGCATGAGGAACCAGAGCTAGATCAATCTTGTCTTGCAGCAGAGCTTCTTTGACATCTGGAAAGCCATCAAATAACTGAATTTCCCCAGTTAATTCTTCTGACTCTAATTGTTTGATTATATAGCTAGAAGCATAGTCACTACTAGTACCACTAGGCCCCAATGTACCGATAATCAAACTTTTTGCAGGAGGAATAGGAGGTCTAAATTCAATCGAAAACTTTAGCATAGTTTTAACAAAGTCGGATAGGATAAAAAAGAAAGTTAAAATTACTAATTTTTAAACATCTTCTGTGCCAAATATTAATTTTTTATCTATATACTCAGACTTAATTTGACTCAAAATTAATGCAATTAGTACCAGAACCGTGCCAATAAAACCGCGGACTCCAAACTTTTCACCGAGTAGCCAAAAAGAAAAAACGGATGTGAGTACCGGATCGAGGGTACACAATAGCGCCGCTTCAGTTGCTGAAATCCATTGCTGGCCTATTGTTTCTAACCAGATGGTACCAGCAGTACCTACCAGACCGAGGTAGAGGATAATAACATAGTTATTCCTTAAAGTCTCAAATTGCCCAACCATCTCTGGCGCTGCCCAGACTGCACTTAACACTGCTACAATCCACAGTTGGATGGCAGTCAGGGATAGGGTTGAGTGGCGTTGTGCAGTTTCCTGAAGTACGAGCATATAAACGCCGTAAATGAAGGTTTCAGCAAACAACAACAAGTCACCTATGCCTAGAGAGCCATTTTCCCAGCACATAATTCCTATGCCTGTGAGGGCAACTGCGGCGGCGAGTAGAGTTTTAATCAGCAAGGGCTGACCGAATAACGCTGCCAAGAGGGGTACAATGATTACATTAAGGCTGAAAATGAATCCTCCCCGGTTGGCATTGGCAGTTTCTAGCCCGATCGCTTGGCTGGCAAAACAAGCAAAGAGGAGAAGTCCTAAAACTGTGCCATCGCGTAATATCTGAGCGTTTAATGAGCGCAAATATGGGGTAAATATCGCGGCTGCAATGGTGAAACGGCTGGCGGTAAGTACAGATGGCGAAAAGCTAGTGACTGCATCTTTTGTCAGTGGGAAGGTTGTGGCCCATATTAGACTGACGATCGCGATCGCAATTATGCCCCGAATGTGGAGGGCGTTTGGCGTGGGTTGATTGCAGTCATCTAGTTTCATGTTATGTTTGCTACTCATTTAGATCCGTTGCAATGCCCCAGAACTTCTTAGTTCTGCTAAGGTGGCATTTCCAGTACAAAATAAAGCTGTTTCGAGTTCAGCAATCAGAACTTCGACTAACTCATCAACAGCAGCTTCTGATTTGACGGCTGCTTCTAAAAAAGGTCGGGCTAAACCTCCTATATCGGCTCCTAAAGCGATCGCTTTGGCGACATCCAATCCGTTGATTAACCCACCAGAAGCAATCAAGGGAATTGTCGGCGCGATCGCTCGGATGGAGTTAAGACACTCTGCGGTTGGTAAACCCCAATCAGCAAAAGTTTGTCCCAAACGGCGCTGCTTATTGTCTTTAGCACGTTGGCTTTCTACTTTTGCCCAGGAAGTTCCACCTGCTCCAGCGACATCAATGGCTGCAACTCCCGCATCGATTAACTTTTGTGCGATCGCTCCAGAAATTCCATTTCCCACTTCTTTGACAACAACCGGAACGGGTAGTTGCTGACAGAGTTGGGCAATTTTACTTAACAGCCCCCGAAAATTTGTATCTCCTTTTGATTGCACGCATTCTTGCAGGGGGTTAAGATGCAAAATTAATGCATCCGCTTCCAGGGAATTTACAAGACGCAAGCAATCATCAAGCCCACATCCATAATTTAGTTGCACAGCCCCCAAGTTCGCTAACAACAGAATGTCAGGAGCAAAAGAGCGCACAGCAAAGGTAGGAGCTAAACGAGGTTGTTCAATGATAATGCGTTGCGAACCTACTCCCATTGCTAATCGGTAGCGTTGAGCAACAGTTGCTAAACGAGTATTGACTAGCTGCGCTAATTCGGTTCCCCCTGTCATAGAAGAAATCAGCAGGGGAGCGCCGAGATTTTTTCCCAGGAAGGTTGTTTGCAAATTGATGTCACTGCGGTTGATTTCAGGAAGACAATCATGAGTAAAGCGATAGCGCTCAAATCCAGTAGTTACATCCTGAAACTGGACATCTTCTTCTAAACAAACACGTAGATGGTCAGCTTTACGAGTCTCAATTTCAGTTACAGTATTGACTGATGGGACAGTGGTAGTCACGTCGCTTTGCTCCGAATTCAAAATTAATGATTCCCATAAATAATGGGGCTTGTATCCTTTTAGTTTTTGGTCATAATGGTTTTCGTTGATGACGGGTTATTGGTAGTTTTGTGTAAATAGCCTCCTGAAACTTAGCAACATCAAACTCGGCAATACTGAATACTCCGATTTTGTCGAACAGCCGCGATGAAACGCTATCTTGACAGATGTAGTTAACACGAATATCTTCGTGTAACGATTCCAAAAGTAGTTGGATATTCGCTCTTCGCGCTTGTTCAATGGTTTTACTGTTGGTGTCATCTGAGTTGAGGGTATGTCCGTAACTGCGAACATGAAAACGGCACTCTCTTGGCCCTGCGGGAACTAACGAAAAAGTTTGGACGTGTTCGGGAAATACGCTCAAAGAAAAAGGCATTGGGATTTCTTCTTGCGCCGACATCGAGCAGAAAGCTGAGTAACACAGCGTTTCGGGCAAAGAATCGTTTTCAGCAGCAAAATCTTGTAATTCTTGTTCGCGCTCCCAAGAATGTCGAGCGATCGCTTTGGCGCAATCATAATATTGTCGCTCGATTGGGGTTAAGTTGGGCGAAGCCGGATCGCGCATGGGAATAATCATGCCGTTAATGCCTTCACAATCACTCGACACTCCAAACCGACGGGTTAAACCTTTGTGCATCATGGGAAAGTGGTAATCTTCTAAGAAGTTTTCCCACAGCAGTTTGTAATCTACCTCTACACTAATGTCATACCGACCGACTCCACCAATGGGTTGCATATCTTCAAGTTGGTATGGTTCTAATAAGCCAGGTAGATACCAACTATCAGCTAATCTTGAACCTTCCCAAGTAAAGCGAACGAAAATAAATCCATAAAAAATATCAATATCAATCGGTTCTAAACCGTAGTTTGGTAAACCAAATTTCGGATAATTCCCTCGTTGTGTAACATCCTGAAGTTTGCCGGCAAACAATTCACCGCTAGCAGTGCGAATAACGTAGGCTCGTTCGCCGACAATATCCAGCCAAGTGAAGTTACCCGGTTGTGGAACTTCATTGATATGGCAAACAAATTGCCAGGTTGGTTTAATTAAATGCTCAACTTCGAGAGCAAACAATGCTGGATCGCCATAAATCCAGATTGGCAATGCTTGTCTTCTTTCAGATGATTCGGAATATTCTATGCCATCAGTATCAATTTTAGGATACTCAATAGACTTTTCAATCAACTGCCCTTGCTCGTCACTTGTGTAAACTCGTTGCAGCACTTCATCCAGTTCTGGGGTTGATCCATCACTATCAACAGTCAGGATAATGTGTTTGAGTTCCGCAATCAATGATTGCAATATTAATTGGCGACTATCGCTTCTTCCTTCTGAGGTAATCTCTACAATTAACTGTTTTATATTCTCTTCTAAATAACCAATTCTCAACCAAAAGCGGATTTGTTCTGGAAGTGTGGCGGTTTCTCCATCTGCATAGCCTGGACTCACAGAATTAAGTAGATTACTAATTTCTACCCCGATATTTTGCTGGTTTTCAAGTTGTGATTCTAGCTGATGTTGATTATTTTCTGAGAGCTTGGCAAAAACCCCTTGATTCTCATCAATTTTGACCTCAAACTGCTGCAAACTGTAATTTTCCAGGTTAAAATCAGCACCAAACTCGCCTCTATTTGCCCCTGGTGCATTCTTGCAATCACCACCTATGCTATAAGCCCATCCATGATAAGGGCAAAGAGTCGGTTTATCTACACCTACACAACCGTGACCTTCAAACACTGGTGCTTGGCGATGATTGCAGACATTGAGAAAAACGCGAACCGTTCCGTCTGCTTGGCGCACAGCTACCAAAGGTTCCTGAAAAATTTGAACGGTAACAAAATCTCCAGCCTGGGGAATTTCTGCCGCGCGACAAATGAAATACCAGTTTTTCTCTATTTCCGATGGTTCAACAAAGATTGAACGAATAATTTTAGCGGCAAAATAATTATAAACCGTTTCGATATTTACTTCTGTATTATTACGTTTATTATATTCAAAAACTGCATTTACAAGATATTTATAAACTGTTTCAACAGCACTATCGCCCTTTGCTGACAATAAAATTCTGACAAAATTATTCCATGCTACTCGATTATTCTTAGCAAAGTTAGTACCTGTAGCAGCAAGGAAGTATTGCTGTCTTCCTACTTCAACAAAAAGTTTACACAGTTCCTTTTCTTTGATTAAAGTCATTTCATTTTTTCCTGCTTTTAATCATATCCGCGAGTAGTTCTTTTGCAATTGTGGCATCGATAGATAATTGGCGTATCCTAACTCTTCTAGCTTTTTTAAAATTTTATTTGCGCTTTGGGTAATAGTTTCTTTATTAGTTTTGCATTCAACATCAGGTTTCAGAGGTACTTCATATAAATCATCAATTCCAGTAAAATTTTTGATTTCACCAGCTCTAGCTTTTTTATATAAACCTTTGACATCTCGCTGTTCGCAAACTTCTAATGGTGCATTGACGTATACTTCAATAAAATCTCCAATGCGCTCTTTAACTTCTTGTCGGATTGCCCGATATGGCGATATGACTGAAACCAGTACAATAACATTATTTCTAGTTAGCAGGTGAGCTACAAAACCAATTCGCCGAATATTTTCGTCTCGATCCTTTTTACTGAAAGTTAACCCCTCACTTAAGTTTTGGCGAACTACATCACCGTCTAGCACCTCAATTTTATAACCTTGCGATCGCAATTCTGTCTCCAAAAATTGGCAGATGGTGGTTTTGCCAGCACCACTCAAACCAGTCAACCATATTGTTACACCACGCTGTTCTTCCACCATCCTACCCTTATGTTTTTACTAAACTGCTGGTCTAAAAAAGTGAGTTTTCCGAGTTTTAATCTTCCCTTTTTCAAAAGAGTATACATCAGCAAAAAGATAATCTATTTGGCAACCGTCTTTACTAACGCCAATGAAATCTACCCCAACAGTCCCTTAGTTAATAAGCTGCTAATAACCAATGGCAGATATCAATTAATAACTAACAATTGGTTATTAGCAATCCTTAAAATATTAATCTTCTAAAATCGGTTCGGGAATGACTGGTACTGGATGGTCTAGACGATAAGCATTCCAAGGCTTGCTGAAAGATTCTCGTTTAATTTCTGAAAATCTTCTTAACTGTTTATAAAACAGACTTTCATAAAATTCTAACTCTTTTTTTATATAATAAGGAGCTTTCTCTCCGTAAATTTTTACAAACATTCTGTATGTATTATAATGTTTGGCGGCTACATCGTCTGAGTAAAACATCAAATCGTCTTCAATGTCATTGACAACTTCTAGAGGCCACATCAATTTCAATTCTTCATTTAACTCTTCTTCTTCGTAATTTAGACCTAACATTTTGAGCAAAGTACAATGCAATACTCGATAGTCAGAGGAGCGTAATTCAGCCGCTTTTTTAATCATTTCGTGAGTAACATGAGAACTGGCTAAAATCTGAGTTTCTAATTCAAAGTAGTCTCCCAGTTTCTCCATATAAAATTCAACTTTAGAATGCTTAATATCGTATTCTTCTAAAACAGCCAAGATAATTTCTTGTTTGGATTGCCAAGGAGAATGTTGGAGTGTCGCATAGCCTTCACCTTGAATTTTTTCAACTTCATCATCGGTTTGATAAACCAGAGCTTCAATAAAACCTAAGATGGGATAAAACCGAAAAAAGTCATTCATTGAGAGATTATAAATTGGAAAATAATAAAGCATAAACTCTCTCAATACTCTGCTAGACCGACGCATACTTTGATAAGAAATGCAAGAAATTTTGGAAGCAAATTTATTAACCAAAATTCCTGGATTACGCGTGGTTGTGAGTGTCGCTTTCGAGATTGTCATAAACAATAAATAAGTTTGGTGTGGAAAACTTAAAACAATGGACAAAGTGAGGGCAAGTTTTATCTTGATAGAGATGACTTGTGAACGACTTTATTCAATTTCTGCTAGCAGTTCGTCCAACGCTTCTTGGCTTAAACCAACTTCAGGGAAATCTGAAGGAGTATAGCCTCCTGCTTCTTTTGATATACAGTGGTCGATAATAGCTTCTAAGACTTTCAGATAGTTTTTAGCCAAGTTTTCTACAGTAGCTTGGTGATGGAAAGCAGCGCTATATTTCCACTCCAGTTGCAATCTGCCTTCAATGACTAATCCATTCACATTCAACAAATGGCGGCGCTGTCCTTTGGGGCTGTGAATAGAACCGCTAGACTCTTGGGCATATTTCCAACCAAGGGGTGCTAGGTGCGTTTGGTCGAATTGACCCAAGTAATTAAAACTCACCTGAGCTTGAGGGAGTAGCTCAAGTTGCTTGTTTATGGTTGCATCCATGCTCAGATACCGCAGGATGCCATAGCCAATACCTCGGTTGGGGATGCGTCGCAGTTGCTCTTTGACCGACTTGAGAGCCTCGCCAGGATGGTGAAGACCTCCAAGTTTTAAGCAAATGGGGAATATACTGGTAAACCAGCCTACTGTGCGGGACAAGTCTACATCCTCAAACAAGTCCTCTCGCCCGTGACCTTCTAATTCAATTAGTAGGGAGTCATAGCCTGTCCATCCAGCAAAACTTTGCACTAATGCAGTCAAAAGTACATCGTTAATTTGGGTGTTATAGGCGACTGGGACATCTTGCAACAGAGTGCGAGTCTGTTCTGCATTCAGGGATATAGAGACAATCTGACTTGAACCGACAGTGTTTTCTGACGCAATAGCAGGAGAATCCAACGGTAAAGGAGCAACTGCGAACGACCTTGAGTGCAGCCAGTAATCTAGCTCTGAGTGCAGTTCTTGAGTACCTGCATAATCCTGCAATTTGATTGCCCAATCTTTGAAGGAAGTTGTTTTTGCAGGAAGTTGGATGTTGTTCCCACTATCTAATTGTTTGTATGCTCCAGATAAATCTTCCAGCAAAATCCGCCAGGAAATGCCATCGACAGCCAAGTGATGGATAACGATGAGCAAACGTCCAGGAGAAGATTTGCCTAAGTTAAATAGAACGACCCGCAGTAGCCGCCCATCTGCTATATTTAGCGATCGCTGTATTTCATCTGCCTTTAACTCAATTGCTTTTGATTGTTCTGCTTGAGTCAGGTTGGATAAATCAGCGATCGCTAACGATACTGCATCGCACACATCACTGTTGTACTGTTGCCATTGCGCTGCTTGCTGCACAAACCGCAGCCGTAAAGCGTCATGATGGTACACCAGCTTTTGTAATGCCTGCTCTAGTAATTCCGGTTGGATATTTGGCGGAACTTCTAGCAGGAAAGATTGGTTAAAGTGATCGGGTTCGGGTAAATTACGCTCAAAGAACCAATGCTGAATTGGTGTTAGGGGAACAATGCCCTTAACTAAGCCCTGTTCTGCCTCATTGGAGGTAGTTGTCACGGCTACAGCAGCTAACTCAGCGATGGTTTGATGCTGAAATAGCTGTTTTGGAGTTAGTTTTAATCCAGCTTGATTAGCTCTGGCGACAATTTGGATTCCAATAATGGAATCCCCGCCCAATTCAAAAAAGTTGTCATGAATACAAACTTTTTTTAATAATAAAACATCCTGCCAAATTTTTAGCAAGATTTTTTCAGTATGAGTGCGGGGGGAGACAAAGCCGGTTAAGTCATTAAACTCGAACTCTGGTACTGGTAAGGCACGGCGGTCTATTTTACCATTGGATGTAATGGGAAAAGCCTCTAGAACTGTGAAGGATGCAGGTATCATATAGTCGGGAAGCTTTTGCTTGAGGAACAGGCGCAACTCGTTACTGGTGGGCTGTTTTCCTTCTGAAACAACGTAAGCCGCCAAACTCTTAACACCAGGCTTATCTTCCCTAGTAATCACAATGGCATCTCCTACCTGAGAATGTTGAGTTAGAACAACCTCAATTTCTGCAAGTTCGATGCGGAAGCCACGGATTTTCACTTGGTTGTCAATGCGACCAATAAACTCAATATTTCCGTCAGGTAGGTAACGTGCTAAGTCTCCTGTTTTGTACAACTTTTTGTTAGAAGTTAATTGTGCCTCCTCAAACGGATTTGGAATAAACTTGGCATCAGTTAAATCTGGGCGGTTAAGATAACCTCTGGCTAAACCATCACCACCAATACATAGTTCGCCAGGAACACCAATCGGTACAGGTTGGAGATGACGATCCAGAATATAGATTTGTGTATTCGCAATTGGTTGTCCAATTGGTAAGTTTGTTGCGCCTTCTGGAACTTCCTGCACTAAATACCAGGAAGAGAAAGTAGTATTTTCTGTTGGACCATAAACGTGCAGCAGCCGCTTTGGAGGCTGATTTTGCAGTAATGTTCTCACCCAGTTTGGTTCAACCGCTTCTCCACCAAATAGAACAGTTTGGAGATTTTTAAAGATTCCTGGTACTTGACTTACCAGCTGGTTAAATAAAGCTGTTGTGATGAACAAAAAGTCAATTTGCCGATCTTGCAGTTGTGTAGCCAGTTGTGGCGGCGAAAGCAGGACTTCTTTAGTAATACCTACTAGCCTAGCTCCATTAAGCAAAGCTCCCCAAATTTCAAAGGTAGCAGCGTCAAAAGCTGCATTCGAGGCTTGAGCAACTCGGCGATCGGCTGTTAACTTCACGTAGTTAGTGTTACAAACTAACCGATTCACAGCTTGATGAGTAACGGTTATACCTTTCGGCTTTCCTGTAGAACCGGAGGTATAAATTACATAAGCAAGATTATGACTTGATACTTCATTAGTAGGGTTTTTATGGCTATAACTGCTAATTACGTCAGATTGTTTAGTATTTAAAAATACAATTTTTGCGTTAGTTTCCGGTATCTGTAACTGTTCTTGAGTCAGTAGTATTGATACCTGAGAATCATTCAGCATATAAGCCAAACGTTCTTGAGGGTAGCTTGAGTCTAGAGGAACATAAGCACCGCCTGCTTTGAGAATTGCCAGCATTCCGATAATCATCTGTGGCGATCGCTCGACGCAAATCCCTACCAATACTTCTTTTTTGACTCCCAAGGTTTGTAGATAGTGCGCTAATTGATTGGCGCGATCGTTTAACTCTCGATATGTTAGAGACTCGTCCTCATACACCAGTGCGATCGCATGACTGTTTTGTTCTACCTGTTCCTCAAACACTTGATGGATACATTTCGTATCGGGATATGCTATTTGAGTATCATTCCATTCCACTAGCAATTGATGACGTTCACGCTCAGTTAGCAATGGTAATCTACCTACCGATTCTTGCGGATTCGCCACTATTCCCGCCAATAATGTTTGAAAATGATCGGTCATCCGAGCGATTCTGTCTTCATCGAATAAATCGGTGTTATATTGCCAAAACCCTTGCAGGGAGTTTCCTTCATCTGTGTTTTCCCACATTTGTAAGGTGAGGTCAAACTTGGCGTTAACATTATCTAGATGTAGAGGATAAATAGCTAAATCAGGGGTTTCTAATTGCTCTATAGGGGCATTCTGCAATGCAAACATCACCTGAAATAGAGGGCTGTGGCTGAGACTGCGCTCTATTTGCAAAGCTTCAACAATCTGCTCAAAAGGTACGTCTTGATTGGCGTAGGCATCCATGCAAGTAGAACGCACTTGCGTTAGTAGTTTAGAGAAACTGGGATTACCTTCTAGTCGAGTTCGCATCACCAAGGTATTGACAAAAAAGCCAATTAACCCTTCTATATCTTGCTGGTTGCGGCTAGCGATCGGTGTTCCTAACAGAATATCTTCTTGACCACTGTAACGGAATAGTAGAGTCGCATAAGCCGCCATCAAGGTCATAAATAAGGTGGTTCCTGATTTATGGCTGAGTTCTTTCAGCGATGCCGTCAGTTTTGCATCCAGTTGAAAGGAAAAACACCAACCCCGGAAAGTTTGCACAGACGAACGAGGTCTATCTGTTGGTAGTTCCAAAAGAGGTGGTGCGGCTGCTAACTGTTGCTTCCAGTAATTGATTTGGGTTTGGAGGAGCGTTCCTTTTTGTAACCATTGGCGTTGCCAAATCGTAAAATCTGCATATTGAATCGGTAATTCTGGAAGTGGAGAAGGTTCGCCAGTCAAAAAGCCTCGATACAAACTCGATAATTCTTTGATGAATACTCCCATTGACCAGCCATCACCGACAATGTGGTGCATGGTCAATAACAAAGCATAAGACTCTGATTTGAGTTGTACCAGAGTGACTCGCAGCAACAGTCCTTTGGTGAGGTCAAAGGGTTGCAATTGATCTTGAGTTGCTAAAAGTTGCAATTGTTCTGACTCTTCTTGTCCTGACAATCTTTGCAAGTCTACAACCGAGAGTTTCATGGTTGCGTGGGGAGCAATTACTTGTACAGGCGTTCCCGCCACAGCATTAAAGGTGGTGCGTAAAATTTCGTGCCGGCGGATAATCTCGTTGAGACTGCGTTCTAAAACTTCTATATCCAAACGCCCGTTGAGACGAACAGCCTTAAACATATTGTAGAAGGGGCTGTCCGGCTCCAATTGCGCTAAAACCCACAGTCTCTGTTGGGCGAAAGAAAGCGGGAAAGTCTGAGATTCAGTTTGATTTTTACGACTAACTTGAGGAATAGCATTGTTATTTCTGTGATATCCCAAAGACTCTGCTACTCGCCAAGTCACATCGCCTAAAAAGTCGGTGGTGTAGTACTGCTTCCAACTATCTGCGGTGTTAGCATTAATGCCCTGATGTTCGTGAAATTTCACATCCCCCACCATTCTAGATTGGGCATAAATTCCATCGGTCATGCGCTGCTTTTTCTCTTTGTAGGGTTGCAGCATATCAGGATGGAATTCCACCCCTAAAAATTGGCATAAGCTTTCTACAGTCGTTTGTGGTTGGCTAACTATGTCTTCAAATTTGACTTGATACTGGCGTTCTTGAGGAACTTGTTGCAAGAATTCGAGAATATTTTGATGGCTAATCAACCAAACGAGTTCAGCGAGTTCTCGTCTGTTGAAGGGATGTTGATAGGGAAAGGTTTGCTCTACTCTGGCTTCTTCATAAGAGCGCATCGTTGCATAAGGATGACGCACAAGATGGATGTAGAGAGGGTTTTGGAAGTTTCTTTCCGCTCGTTTTAGGGTTTCTAAATCTATGGAGTAGGAGGGGGTCTTGTCTACCAAGATTTGATCGCCCAGCCATTGCTGTATAAGTTGGTAAAACTGCTTTGTAGTGAGATTTTTCGCTTCTAATTCTTCCATAAGTGCGATCGCTTCTTCTGGACTACACCCCCGAATTTGCATGATTGTCCGAATTGTCCCTTCCATCCAAAAGCTGTAACGTCCTGAAAATGCTGCTTTTCGTTCCCCAAGTGTATTAAACGTCAGCAATTCCAATTCTGGAGGCGCGAACAACTGCGGATTTCCCCCTAGAATGACGCGCAGTAAGGTAGAGCCGCTACGATGAGGCGAGAGAATAAAGATAGCTGGCGGGTTTTTGATTGCGTCGTCATCGATTGGGAAAGCAAGAGGAGGAATAAGCGATCGCATTTGCAAAACTTTAGCTTCACCGATTCGCTCTTGTGGTATATCAATAGTTGAATTTATTTCCTTACCACCCAGTTGTGCTACTGCTTGTGGGTAGTTTTCTTCTATGTAAGTTCCTAGTTGAGCAACTGTTTTAGTATCAAATAAAACAACAAAATGAATAATCTCGTTTAATTGCGCTTGCAATTTATTAATCAGAATCGCACCCCGAATCGAATCGCCACCGAGTTCAAAGAAGTTATCATTAATACCTACTCTGTCTAGTTTGAGGGCTTCTGCGAATAAATGTGCGATCGCCTTCTCTATAGGATTACGAGGAGCAACAAATTCTATATCTAACTGAGAACGTTGGCGCTGTTGTCGAGATGCAATCTCTTTGAGAATGAGTTCGGGACTATATAAATTCCGAGCAATGCGATCAAAAAAGTCTGCAAAAGAGGCTATTTTTGCCGAGCTATCAGATCCGAATTTCGCTTCTCGATCGGACTGAATATCTACTATATCTATATCGGATATGAGTATTTTATTGCCTTCTGACGAGGCCGTTTCTACTAAGTTTCCATCAGACTGAATATCTACTATATCTATATCGGATATGAGTATTTTATTGCCTTCTGACGAGGCCGTTTCTACTAAGCTTCCATCAGACTGAATATCTACTCTATCTATATCGGATATGAGTAGTAATTTACTTTCGGATGCGGTTTGAGATGGAAACTCGAATAACCAACCACCATCGTTCTCTTGCTGAAATTGTCTACCAACACTAGTAAGAAAATCCCAGGCTGGTTGATTCTTCTTGGTAGGTATATAGAAAAGCTCGACTCGTCCTAATCCTCTTTGTTGAGCAAGAGTTCCTAAATAGGACAGCATTCTATGCTCCACACCCCTACCAAGTACCCGACAACTGAGTAAAAAGGTGTCTACAACTAGCGCATTTTCTTGAACTTCAAACAACAGCAGACCGACTAAACCATAATCTCCAAAGCGGTCTTTAACCTTGACCACTCGACATTCTAATTTTTCTGAATTACAAAGTTGTTGGATTTCAGCCTCAGATCGGCGGATTGTTGTGAGGTTAAACTGATTGGTGCGTTGGGTAAGTTGAGCAACCCGCGAAAGTTGCTCGCTTTGCATCGGGGAAATCTCTATTTCTAAGTTCAGTTGGGCGAGGAAATCACTAAAAGAAAAAGAATCCTGTTGCAAACGCTGGCGCTGGACATTCTGTTGATAGAGATTAGTTCTTTGTTGGTCTTCTTCAGTGGCTTGGAGTTGGTCGAAAGCCCAAATATGCTGTAAAAATTGCGGGATGCGATCGGGTTGTTCTGGAAGTTGTAAAGTCAGCACTTCTGGACAGTTTGCTCTAACTTCAGCACACTCAATTGGATTGTCATCAATGAAAATAAAGCTATCTAAACTCAGTTGTAATTCGGTAGCTAAAGCTTTTAGATTCTCCGATTTCGATTCCCAGTTAATGCGCCAATTAACGAGATGATGGCGACCCATCACCATATCTGGATGTTGGTCAAAGACTGCAAATACATCCTCTTGTTCATTCTTGCTACACAAACAAATCAACTTTCCTGCTGCTTGCTGCGCGATGATAAATTCTTGGAGCGCTCTATAGGGTGGATTGATTTTGACTCCTCCAACTCCATCCTCTCCACAAATACCACTCCATAATGTATGGTCGCAATCAAGGGCAATCACCTTATAAGGATAGCTCTGCAAAGCAAAGATTTTCCGCGCCAGCATTGTCCCCAAAGTGCAAAAAAAGGTTGGCGTGTAGGGAATGTGTCCTAGTTCATCTCCGTAAGGGTCGTAGTACTCCTCTACTGGGTAGGTACTGGTCAATTCTTGACTTTTTATCAGATACATACCACTGACATCTTTGAGATCGGCTGCTAACAGTTCCTGCATTCTCTCATGTAAAGTGTTATCTGCTGCATCTGTTGTTGGAGAGGGAGGACAGATAAAGACCAAGTAAGGATTTGGCGATCGCGAAGCGCTGCTGCTTTCAGCAGATCGCGTTATTGCTGTTTTCAAAGCACTGCCAAAATCCTTAACGGTTTGCTCTAGTTGGACTGGATTTTTTTCAAATTGCTGTGATACTGAGCTTTGCTTCAGGTTGGGGCGAGTGGCATAGATATTAAACAGTCCAGAACCGTGCAGGAGAGACTCTTCATCGACAACAAATTGAAAGCCTTTGTTTTCAAGCAATTGCATGACATGTTGAATTGTACTGCCTTCTTGGTCATGCACCTCCATAGCTATTTGTTTAATCAGTGACCAGTGATGGTCTTTAATTCCTTGGAGAATTGCTAACTCGCTTTTTTCAGCATCTAGTTTCAGTAAATCAATTTTTTCAATCTTATATTCTTCGATAATTTCTGAAAGAGTTCGCAACTGAGCTTGATAAGTTTCTCGTTCAAGCCTATCCTTGAGAAATTCATCAGCTAGGCGTTCTAACGACTCTTCATCCAGGGAATTATCGCGTTGCAGCATATTAATAATGACTGAGCGAATAGCTTTTTCATCTTGCTCTGTATCAGCTGCAAAACTTGAGAAAACTGAGGAACGAGGATAAAAAGTGAAGGTTTCTTCTTTGCGTTCACCACCTAAACCGCAGTTAAAAAGATGGGTGTTTTGACAGTAAAGCTTGGCGTTAGTTTGTAATTTGTCAAAGGCGTGAGGTGCAGGTTCAAAAGCATAAATAGTCCCTTTTGGGGATTTTTGTTGAGCAAATAAGGTAAATAGACCAATATTCGCTCCCACATCAATTATACAGTCATCTTCATTGAAGACAATTCCATGCTTTAAATAGACGCGATCGCCAAAAATCTCTTGATATAGATACTCGGTTTCGTACTGGTTAAGGTGAGCTATTTCTAAGTGATTTGGTAAGGTGTGGCGTAAGCGATCGCCAAAAATTTCTTCTTTTAGATAATCGTCAACTGTTAATTGCAGACGATTCTTAGTTTCCTCCCAATCCTCAAACCTAACTAAAGCTACATTGACTCCATTTTGATTGTTAGTCAGAAGGCTGACTGGATTGAGAAGTTCTTGAAATACCTGATTGTAAGGAGCAAACTCTATTGAATAAGGGACTCCTATTTCTTCGAGCCAATACGATAGGGAATCCTCAATGGGTTCACTTGTAAACGTAGCTGTAATAACAATTTTCTGCTTAGAGATGTGTTTTAATAAATGTTGTGTATTCATACTTGTGTATTTATAAAAATGATTTCCATTAATTATTTCTAGATCAAAGGAAATTAGGCGATAGTAAAAGCATCTCAATCAGTCTTAAAAGAAGGAATCAAAAGAATCTGATGTATATTTTTAGCCGCATGATAAAACATCGATTTAACGGTTTCAGATCGATGAATTCTAATATCTAACGGCAGGTGTCATCGAACAGCATTCCTTTTTTTAATGCCAAAAACTTTTCAATCACTGTACTGTTCTTTGATTAACAGTAGGTTGACATCAGGTAACAGTAGAGTTAATAAAAACTCTCCGCTCTTTCACAGCGCTTACCTATTGAGAAGTTATAATTTATTCCTCAACGATTTAAACTACTTTTGGAATCTCAACCTTTTGGGCATTAGTAATGTTTTCTGGTCTCAGTTCATTTTTAAGTTTGAGTTTTAGCTCTTCTGTAATTGGTAAATCTTTAATTTCATTGAGGAGAAATGTCACGGATTCAGTTTTGCTTCGTTCTTCATAGATAGCCTTGAGAATGGCTTCTATTCCATATCGGGCTACGGCATCTCCTGCAACAGTTATTAGATTAAGCAGGGCTATACCTCCGACGATACCAAACGGCCCCCCTAATGCTGTAAGGGTAGCTGCAACGGCGGCGGAACTACCTCCTGATGTAACCGCTAGAATCACGAGAATTACGCCAGAAAGTCCCAGTCCAGCAAGCTTTTTAACGATTTCGTTCATTTTAATCACCCTCAAAGTTTTATTGCTACTTAAAGATTATAAATAGCAATAAAAGTTATTTAGCCTAACGAAAAGTAGAAGTATTTTTATTTTCTTGTTTTTCACAATTTTATTTTAATAAACAGATAATCTCAGGTTTATCAATAAAATGCAATAGCAGTTTAAGTCACTTAAATGGACAGTTAAGACAGTTAAGACAGTTAAGACAGTTAATAAATAATTACTCCGGGTTAGCTCATTTTTTCATTAGTTAGAGAAAATAAGCGGTTAAAATATACCTAGTGACATATTCACAAAAAGACAGAGTAAGTGTAATTGTTCAGGGGGCAGAGCAAACGCATCTTATTTGTTAACAGCTTGACAAGTCATAAGTAGTAAGAGTAGTATTCGCCAAAAGACACGGCGAGCCGCTATGAACTATCGCTACATGCTTTCTGTGCTGGCGGCAGCTATTTCAAACTCGAATTCCATACTACGATCCTCCTGTCAATAGGGTTTGAGACGCGCTAACCCTGCGATCGCACTCAAGCCGTGATTATTGCTGTTAAACGAGGGATTGTCAATTTGTAAGTAAGTTGTACTAAAGTTGGAATCCAAATTTCAACTTTAGTTGGAGCCAACATTCCATTTTGAGATGGACTGATTTATCAATCACTATATTGAGTAAAAGTTTCAACTTTTAGGGGACGACAAGTTAGAGTTAATTGCATATATTTATACAGAAAGCCTCCAAAGCTTCAACAAAAGTATGTAAACTTTTAGTTGCTCACTGGCGGCGAAATCCTCTAGTTAATTGATGCCAAAGAATATTTCAAATTGGTAAAAAAGGCGGAATACAATTATGGATGTTTGGAATTTAGCTAAAGGTTTAGGAGTCGTAATCGTTGGCGCAATAGCTTTCTCTGGAAACTCTGCTATTGCCAAAATCAATCAGGGTGTGACTCTAGAGAATAATCTGAATGCACCTATCTTGAACACAGAGATTAAAAAGCACAATACATTAGGAGACGATGCCCTGAAAATTAATCACAACACCAAACAAACTCAATCTCAAAATAGAAATGCTGCTCTAGATAAGAAAAAAACTTTGCTAGCAAGCTGCTATCCAAGGTGTATTTAAGCCTTAGCTCGATTTTATCCATTTTTTCGCAACGCGATACTCCTGCGGAGTCGTTGCACGAACGCTATCGCTAAAACCTTTGTGTGACGGTAGTTTTACTTTTTTAACTTCATTGATAATCAATGAAAGTGGAAAAAGTATTTGCCAAAAAGCCAGGATTTTTGGCGGATAAAGAAAACCGAGTTCTTAATTTTGGATAAAGTCGACCTTAGAGGATGTTTGAAAAGTATTTTTGGTAACTTCTGAGGCTCGGAAACCTAACCCCCCTTCCCTAGAAGGGAATGGGAATTTCAAAGCCTCTCGACCCTTGCCTAACGGCAGGCTGACGCTAACGGGGAGAGGAATGGAAGTGGGGTTTCTGGTATAATTTATTACATTTTATTAACGCACCATCTAATTTTCTTCTGAATGACTTAGACCTTTCCAAAAACTAGATTTTAGCTCAGGTAGTACAAGGATTTCAGAAGAGATCGCTGACGATGAGCATTTTCTTCTTTGGAGGTCTCAGTGAGTTTTGACCGCGATCGCAGTTTGTTATTCGTCCCACCTTCAATACAAGATCGCATAAAAGGTGTGCTGAATGCCACAGTAGTGCTGGTTATGTATGGGGACTATGAATGTTCTCAAAGTGCGGACGTTTACAGGCTGATTAAAGTCATTGGACGACAGCTTAGTGTTTCTTTGGGGGAGAATTATTTATGCTTCATCTTCCGTCATTTTCCACAGATAGAGATTCATTCTCATGCTCAACGTGCTGCTGAAGCAGCTGAAGCAGCTGCTGTCCAAGGTCAATTTTGGCCAATGCATGAAATGCTGTTCAGCCATCAACAAGAGTTGGGAAACGGCTATCTGGTGGAGTATGCCAATAATCTAGGACTTGATATTTCCCAATTTCTGCAAGATATATCTAAAAAAGTCTACATCGATCGCATCAATGAAGATATTGAAAGTGGATTATACAGTGGAGTAACGGCTGCCCCAGCACTGTTTATTAATGGAATTCGCTATCTCGATCGCTGGACTGTTGAGCAGATAATCGCAGCCATTGTTGCTGCAAATGATTAAGGTTTTTAGTGCTTATCTTAACAAGTATTTCAGCGGGGAGTATTTCATAACTTCTATACGGACGACAAGAATCAGATTTTGGCAGATACGATTATTCTCTATCACCTTTACAAGAAACATCACTGGTTGATGCGCGGACATACGTTTTATCAACTACATCTGTTGCTCGACAAACACGCCAGCGAACAAATTGAGTTAATTGATGCACTAGGTGAACGGGTACAAACACTGGGAGGTGTGGCGATCGCTGATCCACGTCATGTGGCAGAAGTCACTAAAATTAAGCGTCCGCCCAACGGCGTTGAGGAAGTACCCGTGATGTTGTCGCGGTTATTGGAAGCCCACGAGTTAATCATTGAGGAATTGAGAGTGGCGATCGAAAAAACAGCAGCAAATCAAGTCGGAATATTCATGTTGCTCCGCTTGATTTAAGCGATCGCAACTCAATTGCCAAGTTCATTGCTGCCTGGCGTGAGCC
>NZ_NOLI01000180.1:0-13473 GCF_002245975.1 Nostoc sp. 'Peltigera membranacea cyanobiont' 213
CGTGGAGAATTTTCATTCCAGGGTTTACTAAATGCCTTATCTAAGTGCATCTGTTGTACCCAAAAGGCAAATAATACGGCCCCGCGACTATCTGCATTAGCTTGCCGATCCCAGGCTTCTAAGACATTAGCTGCTTGCTGCCCTAAGTCCTGACCGTACTTGCGTGCAGCCGGAATTAAATCATCCAAAATTCGATCGGCCAGTTCCATGCGGGTAGAATACTTGTCTGCAACCATTTTATCGAAAGAGAGTTTTTTATCTTCAGCCAACATCCTTACAGAACGTTGGGAGCGGAAACTCATCAAATGAGGTGCCATGTAAGGTGGGTAATTATCTGCTTTAATGGCGGCTGGAAATGTAGTTGTCCAAGGTGGGTCATTTGTATTTTGCAACCAGCCACTCTTCGGGTCAACTATGCGCGGTAAATCTTGGTAAGGATGAATTTTTGTCCATAAGGTTTTAGATGTATTTCCTGGGATGATGCCTTCCCAATATTTAAAGTCACCAAAAGAGCGCACCGGAACTTGACCGTTGAATAAGTGCATAATATGCCCTTCTCTATCTGCATACATCACCGTAAACATTGGCAATTGCAAACGCTGGAGTGTCTTTTCAAACTGGGCAAGGTTTTTTGCTCGTGCCATATCCCACCACTCCTGGAGTACACCTGGTCGGTCAAGACCTGCAACTCTCAGCGCCACGGCTTTATCATTTTTCTCGACGATTACAGGCCCGTGGACAGAACTTTTCACTACTAATGGTTGCTCTTGCAAGGAGCCATCTTTCTGCTTCACCTTTAAGGAAAGAGTTTTGTTCTGGAAGTTACGAACTTTGTCATCAAAGCGGTATCCATTACCTGCCAGTGTGAGTTCATAAACATCCCAACCATCATAGGTGTTAACGGTGTGAGTCCAACCTAAGTTGTTGTTAAATGCGATCGCTAATACGGGAATACCAACAAGTGTTGCCCCATAAGCATCAATCCCTGGTGCAGTGATTTGAGCTTCATACCACAAAAATAAATCTGACCAAGGTAGATGGGGATTTGCTAACAACATAGCATTCCCACTTGCAGAATGACTTGGTGCGATCGCCCAACCATTAGATCCCGCTTGCAACTTTTCTTTGCTCAGGTCTAATACTTGCTCAGGATTGACTACAAAGGTGAAATTGAGTACCCGATGTAAGTGAGCCATGACATCTTCTGCCTTGACTGGTAGCACCGCCTCAACTTCATCATCAATTAAGTTAGGATTTTGTTTTGCATAAGCATTTATCCCAGTCACAAAAGCATCAAGATAAGTGCGAAAAGTTGGACTCTGTGCCTTGTACCAAGAACGAGCGCGTTCTGGTACTCCCACAGTCTGTACCCAACGATCTGACTCCAGGTATTTCTCTCCCCAATATTCAGCCGCGCGTCCCCGTGCTTGACCATAGAGACGCAAAACCAAATCTCCATGACTTTGCATTTGTGCCCAACCAAAGGCATAAAATGCACTCTGGTCATCTTTTCCGTAGATGTGCGGCACACCATAGCTATCCCATAATATCTCTGTGGATTTTGTTGGTACCGCTATAGTGCGGCTGCCTACAAACAAAACCAGTATCAAACTGAGTATTAAGGGTAAAACGCGTATTGATTTTTTTTTGTAAACCCTGAGTAAAATATCAATCCTCATTAACACCACCATCTACACATGTAACGCCTGGTTACTGAAACAGCTATTCATCGGTCAGGGAAATGGCACGCTTGTAAAGCCCAAAGGCTTGTTTCGCCTCATTCCCAGCCTGGAGGCTAGGAATGAACTCCAAGAGGTTCTACCTCTGGTCAAGAAAGCTACGGTGTACACACATCTCTGTACAGACCCAAAATCGTTGGAGATCCCCCTAAATCCACGCCACTTGCTTCACTTGGGGAGACCCCAAGACCGCAGTGGCTCCCCGATAAATTGGGGGACTTTAAGAGACTTTTGCCCCCCAATTTATCGGGGAGTTGGGGGGATCAAAAGGCTCTGGGGCAACTCTCTAAGACTTGTATGTACACTGTAGGCTCAAGAAAGAGCAGGCGGAGCCTCCAGGCTCTTAACCAGTCAAGGCAAGGGCTGTATTTTAACTTAGTGCCATTCATCAGTGAGGGATTGGGGATTGAGAAGAAATCGGGAAGTGAATTTTTCAATGATTCCCTTTTGTCCTCTATGTCCCCCCAATCGCCAGTACCTAGTTCTTAGTCCCCAGCAACCTTTTCGGTAATAAGGCAAAGCTGCACGCAAGTGACTTTGACAAAGCAGATTTTAGTTGATCTAACAATACCACTTTGTTGACAAATAATATCAAAGCTAAAACGGTATCTTTATTCTTTTTTCAAAAATGGGGAAGTTATTGCTGGGCTTATAGCTTAAAAACGCTGAAATGCTAGCTATATATGGCTTTAATGGCTACTGTTTCATTTTGTGACAAATCCAGGATTAACCTCTCACGATGTGAAACCCCTTCAAAGCAGTTCCTCACTAGTCCATAAATAAGATAATCTCAACAATTGGATAGATGATATTTTGATTAACTATTTTCAATAAGCTTGCTAAATTACTGTAAATAGTTTTCAATAATTTTCTAAGGGTTCGCGCAATTAATTACAGTTTGATGGATCTGAAGAGAAAAATAATGAAGTTAGAGTGGCTTGTTTCCAGTATGTTACTGACGTGTTCGATGGTTACATTAGGCACAAATCCCACTAGAAGCGAAGAAATATCAACAAAGGAATTTCAAAAGCAAACACCAGATAGTACTACCACCAGTTCTTCTCAACAAGGATCTCTATCAAGCAGAGTACAGTCAGTGAAATCGACAGCAGAGATTTGGCAAATCCCTAAGATACAACGTCCGATTCCCAACGCCCAAATACTTGTGCAGACACCAACACCGACAACACCTGCTCAAAAAATTGTCCAAGTTACGGCAGTTAAAGCTAATCCCACTAACAAAGGTGTCGAGGTAATTTTACAAACTTCCCTTGGGGAACAGTTGCAAATCACAAATCGTAGTGCAGTTAATAGCTTTATTGTTGATATTCCTAACGCGCAACTACGTTTACCCAGTGGCGAGGCATTTATATTTCGCTCAGACAAACCAATTGCAGGTATTACTGGGATAACAGTCATTAATTTTGATGCCAATACTATCCGCGTGACAGTGACGGGTGAAGCGGGTGTCCCAACTGTTGAATTGTTTGATAGTCCGAATGAGGGGTTGATTTTTAGTGTTGCGAGTGCGGCTGCTTCTAGCCAACCATCAGCACAACCACAAACGCAACCAAATCAGTCAACAAGTGAGACACAACCAACTCAACCATCAGCATCAAGTGATGAACCGATTGAATTGGTAGTGACGGGTGAGCAAGATGGATATCGTGTAGGAGATTCCTCAACTCCTACCAAGACTGACACTCCTCTGCGCGATATTCCCCAGTCGATTCAAGTTATCCCTCGACAGTTGATTAAAGAACAACGGATAACCCGCATCAGTGATGCATTAAGAAACGTCAGTGGTATCCAAGAACCAGCTGCTACGACCCGTAATGTATTCGATGTACCAATCATCCGAGGCTTTACTCCTAACAGTGATGCTATTTTGAGGAATGGTCTGAGGGAAAGAACAAGTAGCCGTATTCCTTCTGAGACTGCCAACCTAGAGCGGATTGAAGTTCTCAAAGGGCCTGCTTCGGTTCTGTATGGTCAAGGTTCCCTCGGAGGCACTGTCAATTTAGTCACAAAACAGCCCCTAAGTTCGCCTTACTACTCAGTGGAAGCTTCCGTTGGCAGTTTTGATTTTTATCGGAGTACTTTAGACTTATCTGGGCCATTAACTTCCGATAAAACACTGCTATATCGCCTGAACGCTGCTGTGGAAACCTCAGGAAGTTTCGTCGATTTTTTGGAAAGACAGCGTTACTTTGTTTCACCCGTCTTAACGTGGCAAATCGATCGGAATACAAAGATATCATTTGAATCTGAATACTTAGCAACTCAGCAACCAGATGATTCAGGTTTGCCAGCTAGAGGGACTGTGCTTTCTAATCCGAATGGTAAAATTCCCCGGAATCGCAATATTGGAGAACCTTTTGATGTCTCAGAGTCAGGGAATAACCGTAATGTCTTGCGAGTTGGCTATAATTTTGAGCATCGCTTCAACGAAGATTGGCAAGTCCGAAATGCTTTTCAAGCTTCGCTTTCTAACTACCCCAACAACCGGATATATATCCTTCCCACCTCTTTGTCAGATGATGGGCGCTTGTTATCAAGAACTGTGAGAACGTTCCCAGCAGGAGGCTACGATAACACTTATTCTTTGGATAATTACGTTGTTGGCAAGTTTAAGACGGGCAGCATTCAGCACCAAATAGTAGCTGGTTTTGATTTATTCAGGGAGGCTGCTGGGGGTCAACAAATTAATCGTTCCATTGCGCCACTTGATTTGTTCAACCCGGTATATACTCAGACGCTAGGAGGGATTATTGGGGACCCATCTGATGATGAAACGACATCGGACTCGTTAGGCTTTTATCTTCAAGACCAAATCGCACTCTTCAATAATCTCAAGTTACTGCTAGGCGGTCGTTTCGATATTGTTAATCAAACATATAAAGACTTTATAGACTCGTCGAATAATGATTTTCAACAAAACGAAGCCTTCAGTCCTCGCGTTGGGATTGTGTACCAGCCCATCCCAGCAATTTCGCTCTATGCCAGCTATAGCCGCTCATTTCAACAAGTTATTGGTACAACCTTTGATAACAGCTTATTCCAGCCAGAAAAAGGCACTCAATACGAGGTAGGTATCAAGACAGATTTGAGTGATAAAGTCTCGGCAACACTAGCGTTTTACAATCTGACTCGTTCTAACGTGCTGACTGACGATCCAGATCCAGACCATAGTGGCTATTCCATTCAAACAGGCGAGCAAAAAAGTCAAGGAATTGAACTAAATATTGGTGGGGAAGTTTTGCCCGGATTGAGCATTATTGGGGGCTATGCCTACACTGATGCTAGCGTCACGAAAGATACCGACACCGAGCTTGTTGACAATATCCTGAATAATGTACCGAAACACGCCTTTACCTTGTGGACGACCTATAAAATTGCTCAGGGTGACTTGCAGGGTTTGGGGTTTGGTTTAGGACTATACTACGTTGGCGATCGCCAAGGAGACTTGGCAAACACGTTCGAGTTACCCAGCTATTTACGCACTGATGCTGCTGTTTTCTATGAGCGAAATAAATTCCGAGTAGCGCTCAACATTAGAAATCTTTTTGATATTGATTATTATGCATCAGCTCAACGTGACCTCGCCGTTTATCTAGGAGAGCCGCTGACATTACAAGGAACAGTTTCCTGGGAGTTCTGATGAGATCGGGAATAGTGTGGGAGCATTTTCTATGAAGTTACTCAAATCACGTCAGATTGCTTTTCACCTACACCGTTACATCGGTCTAGTTGTAGGACTGCTACTTGTGATTGTAGGCTTAACAGGTAGTCTGCTGGTGTTTGCAGATGAAATCGACCTCTTCCTACTCTCTCACCAGATTGGACAGGTAATTCCCCAAGGGCAACGTGTTTCCATTGAGTCAGAGTTATATACTGTGGAGGCGGCTTATAAAGATCGGCCAGAGTTTCAAGCTATTGTGATTCGCACCCCATTAGCAGCAAATGCCCCACATCAAGTTTTGCTCAGATCCCCTAAAGGAGAAATTACAGAGGTCAATGTTAATCCCTATACGGGTGCGATTATGGGGAGTCGCATCCGCGATCGCACCTTCAGGACTTTGCTCACAAAATTACACGAGGAACTCCTAGTCGGCGAAATCGGAGGGCTAATTCTAGGCATAGTGGGTCTACTTTCACTCCTCCTCAGTATTACAGGGATATTACTGTGGCCTGGTTGGAAAAAGCTGATACCTGGTTTCAAAATCAAGTTGAAGGCACATCCAAAGCGAGTGAATTTTGATATTCATAAAGTCATAGGTATTATCGCAGCTATCTTCCTGGGATTAACAGGTTTTACTGGATTCTGTTGGAATTTCGAGTCTTTCACACAACCCATCATTTATGCACTTACTTTAACTCCCAATCCACCCGATCCCGTTTCTCAACCTTTGCCTAGTCGGACACCGTTGCAGCTTGGACAGATTCTCAAGAAAGCTGATGCGGCTCTACCAGATGGTCTGACTACTTTTATTATCTTACCCACGACCCCAGAGGCAACTTTTAATATAGCCAAGAAATTACCCCATGAAGCAGAATCTTTTGGTCGCAGTCGTTTATGGCTGGATCGGTATACAGGCGATCTGGTACAAATAAAAAATACATTCGAGCTATCTCTTGGCGACCAAATTTTTGACTCCTTTACACCATTGCACTTTGGTACTTTTGGCGGATTACCAACGCGCATTCTCTATGTCTTCGTTGGACTGACACCACTGATTTTGTTCATCACTAGCCTTGTGATGTATCGCTACCGCTATCAAGGCAAACGCATTAAAAGGCTAGAAAAAAGCAGTCAGCAGTAACACTGACTGCCGTAAAGTCAAAGAATTCAGAAGTCAGAATTCAGGAGTGGCACTAAGAAAAGCTCAACGCTATGCCCAATAAGGGATACACTTTTAAAATCTCCTCCCACGGTAATGGGATGAGTCCAGCGATCGCTTATAAGGGATAATGCACAGTTGTCTAAAAATTTTTGGGAGTAGAAAAAGCTTACTCGTCCGTGAAATACTTTTATAAGAACGAGCAAGCAGATCCGATAACTACTACTGTGACATTACGAGTACAAATTCTCAAAGAGAAATTTAGTAAAAGTGTAAGGATTCAGGTGGCAGAGTATTGACAAAGGGGACACTTTATGGGGGCATCACAAATATGAACCAAAACTTGCCTCAAGATTTAGACCGAAAAAGCTTGAACCAGCGATCGCCCATAAGAACTGGTATTGATTTTTTGCACAAGCTCTAATGGCTGGCTCTGGTAATTATCAGTCTTGCCCGTCCTTACTCCCTCAATTTTAGACCTGAATCCTTACATTCATAGATAAAAAACAATAGCTATTATTCGTTACTCAAATACTCGATTATATAAGATTTGTTTAGAGTAATTATCTCAAATTTATTTAGATAATTAATTCCATTTTGACAAAAATAACGGTAAGCTGTTTCTAATCAAAATTAAACAAAGATAAATTTTCATTATCTGCGTAGGTGTAGTGGCACCTAGGCAAATTTCGGCTTACTTCGGCTGCGCTCAAAGTCTCTCAAGACCAGAAGCTCAGTGACTATAGTAAGTAAGTCAGCGGGTTGACAGGGATCGACGCAAGTTGATTCACAACCCTAAATTTTTCATGACAATTATAGAGGTAAGTTGATGGCTCAGTTTCTACTTGAGACTGTTTGGCTAGTTCCTTGCTATGCCTTAATAGGTGGCTTGTTAGCCGTACCTTGGTCGCCGGGGATCATTCGGAAAACGGGGCCAAGACCGGCGGGTTATATAAACTTGGTGATGACATTTTTGGCCTTTGTGCATAGTGCGATCGCCTTACAAGCAACTTGGAATCATCCAGCCCAAGAAGTATTTATTCCTTGGTTATCTACGGCTGGTTTAGACCTCACCATTGCTTTAGAAATATCTTCGGTTAGCGTCGGCGCTTTAGTTGTAATTACTGGTTTGAATTTGCTGGCGCAGATTTATGCCATTGGTTACATGGAGATGGATTGGGGTTGGGGACGTTTCTATTCCTTATTAGGATTATTTGAAGCGGGATTATGCGCCCTGGTTCTGTGCAATAACCTGTTCTTCAGCTATGTAATTTTGGAAGTCCTGACACTGGGAACCTACCTATTAGTTGGCTTATGGTTTAGCCAGCCGTTGGTAGTCTCAGGTGCAAGAGATGCTTTCTTAACCAAACGGGTAGGAGACTTATTCTTGCTGATGGGCGTGTTGGCATTATGGCCCCTCGCCGGAACTTGGAGTTATCCAGAACTAGCTGAGTGGGCGGCGACTGCTAACGTCAACCCGACAACAATGGCATTGGTAGGTTTAGCCTTAATTGCCGGGCCAATGGGTAAATGTGCCCAGTTCCCACTGCATCTGTGGTTGGATGAAGCAATGGAAGGCCCAGTTCCTAGTACAATTTTGCGGAATTCGGTAGTAGTTGCTAGTGGTGCATGGGTGCTGATTAAACTGCAACCTGTGTTAAGCCTTTCGCCCATAGTTTCCTCTGCGATGGTCGCTATTGGGGTATTGACAGCGATTGGTGCTTCTTTAATTGCGATCGCTCAAATCGATCTTAAACGCTGCCAATCCTATTCTGTCAGTGCATACATGGGTTTAGTATTCATCGCCGTGGGAACGCAACAAGACGAAGCGGCGCTGTTGTTAGTACTCACCCATGCTATATCCGCAGCCCTGTTGGTGATGAGTACCGGGGGAATTATTTGGAATAGCATCACTCAAGATGTTACCCAATTGGGCGGATTGTGGACACGTCGCCCAATTTCAGCAATAGCCTTTATCGTCGGCACTTTGGGGTTAATTGGTTTTCCACCACTGGGTAGTTTTTGGGCGTTGGTGAAACTAGCAGATGGGTTGTGGGAAACCCAACCTTGGTTAGTAGGAGTAGTGATAGCTGTAAACGCTTTGACAGCAGTGAGTTTAACCAGAGAATTTGGTTTAATTTTTGGTGGTAAAGCTACACAAATGAGTCAGCGATCGCCTGAAGCACACTGGCCGATGATTTTGCCAATGGTAATTTTACTTGCCTTTAGTCTCCATCTTCCTTTAGTGTTGCAAAGCTTATCACTTTTACCAAATTGGGAAGCTTTAAATAAAGATGTCGTACTACTTTTAATTTGGTCGAGTTTTTTCGGTTGCAGCATCACTGGGGTGATTTATTTAGGCAATATTCCTAAACCGATTCGCCTGCCTTGGAAAGGTTTGCAGGACTTGTTTGCATACGACTTTTATACCCCCAAACTCTATCGGATAACCATTATTTTTGGCGTTGCCAAAATTTCTCAACTTGCCGATATGATTGACCGTTTTGTAATCGATGGCATCGTTAATTTGGTTGGTTTATTTTCGCTATTGGGTGGTGAAAGTTTAAAATACAGTACCTCTGGACAAACCCAGTTCTACGCCTTAACCGTCTTACTAGGAGTAAGCTTTTTAGGAATGTGGGTAGCTTGGCCATTTTGGGGAGTGCAATTTTTAAATTTGGTTTCTCAAATTTCGACAGTTGGGTAGTTAAACACCGTTTTATTACAAGCAGACATTAATATGGTGAGGATAATTCCATGAGCAGACAACATCCACAAATCAATCTTTCCAGAAGAAGTTTATTCAAGTTTGGTGCAGGTGCCATCGGTACAGGGGTATTGACAGTTGGACTTGGCTCAAATTTACTTGCAGCCGAAAAAACCCCACCAGCACCCCCAGCCGAAAATGATATTACTCCCGATAAGGCATTGCAAGAATTATTAGATGGGAATGATAGATTTGTCAAAAGAAAACGTAAAAATCCTGACCAAACCTATTCCCGTTTAGTCGAAGTTGCCAAAGGTCAAAAGCCCTTTGCTTCTATTCTAGGTTGTGCAGATTCACGAGTGCCTTCAGAAATTGTTTTTGACCAAGGGCTTGGAGATTTATTTGTCTGCCGCATAGCTGGAAATATTGCCACAACACAGCAAATTGGTAGCTTAGAATTTGGCAGTTTAGTATTAGGTACTAAAGTCATCATGGTAATGGGACATGAAAGATGTGGTGCGGTAGAAGCTACTATTAAAGGCGCTCAAGTCCCAGGACAAATTGGAAGTTTGCTTGCAGCAATTCAACCAAGTGTAGAAAGTTCCAAAGGAAAATCAGGAGATAAGTTAGAAAATGCCTGTAAAGCAAATGTTTTAGCGCAAGTTGCAAAATTGAAGTCATCGTCAGTTTTATCTGAATTAATCAAGGCAGAAAAGCTGAAAATAGTTGGTGGATATTACGATTTAGATACTGGCATAATCAGTTTAGTAAGTTAGCTTTTTTGTCCTTTGTCATTAGTCATTAGTCATTACTAACGCACAAAGGACAAATAACAAAGGAGAAATAACAAAGGACAAATATAATGTTAAGTGTTTTGATTTGGCTCCCGATTTTAGCCGCCGGTATTATAGCAATATTACCTGTAAGTTTTCCTAATCATCGCATTCGTTTAACAGCATTAATTTTTTCTGGAACAGTTCTTGCCTGGAACTTTTTTATACTGCTAAAATTTGATATCAGCAATCCAGGAATGCAATTTAAAGAGTATTTGCCCTGGAATGAAACTCTTGGTTTGAGCTATCAAATAGGTGTCGATGGGCTTTCTATATTAATGTTGGTGTTAAATAGCCTCCTCACCTGGATTTCGATTTACAGCAGCAGCAAAGAAACTGAACGCCCTCGGCTGTTCTACTCCATGATTTTATTAGTAAGTGGAGGGGTTGCAGGTGCTTTCCTCGCTGAAAACTTGCTGCTATTCTTCCTATTCTACGAACTAGAATTAATCCCCTTCTACTTACTAATTTCTATTTGGGGAGGGTCAAAACGGGGTTATGCTGGGATTAAATTCCTGATTTATACTGCGGTTTCGGGAGCATTAATTCTGGCGACATTCTTGGGTATGGTATGGCTGAGTGGTTCTACCAATTTTGCTTTTGATGCAGTCTCTACAGAAAATCTGTCAACCACAAAACAAATCCTTTTACTAGCAGGTATAGTCTTAGGTTTTGGGATTAAAATTCCCTTAGTTCCCTTCCATACTTGGCTACCCGATGCTTACGTTGAAGCTTCAGCACCAATTGCTATTCTTCTCGGTGGGGTTTTGGCAAAGCTGGGAACTTATGGACTGCTGCGATTTGGATTGGGTATGTTTCCCCATGCTTGGAGTATTATTGCACCGACTTTGGCGATTTGGGGAGCAATTAGCGCTATCTATGGGGCAGTAATTGCGATCGCACAAACAGATATTAAGCGCATGGTAGCATACAGTTCCGTCGGTCACATGGGCTATATCTTGCTAGGGGCTGCCGCCAGTACTCCCTTAGCACTCGTTGGTGCAGTCGCCCAAATGTTTAGTCACGGTATCATCCTGGCAATTCTCTTCCACTTGGTGGGAGTCGTGGAAGCCAAAGTTGGCACTCGCGAGTTAGATAAACTCAATGGTTTAATGAGTCCCATACGCGGTTTACCCCTAATTAGCGCCTTACTAGTTTTAAGTGGGATGGCTAGCGCAGGTATTCCCGGTTTAACAGGATTTATCGCGGAATTTATTGTCTTTCAAGGTAGTTTCTCTGCCTTCCCCATTCCAACAATTTTGTGTATAGTGGCTAGTGGATTAACCGCGGTTTATTTTCTCATCCTCCTCAACCGCACTTGTTTTGGCAGACTCGATAACTTCGCCTACTATCCCAAAGTCCTTTGGTCTGAAAAAATCCCAGCTTTAATTTTGGCAGCTTTTATCATCTTTTTGGGAGTACAACCCACTTGGTTAGTGCGTTGGAGTGAATCCACAACTACAACAATGGTGGCTGCAATTCCCTCCTTAGAAAAAACCGTAATCTCTGAAGTCGCGCTGAAATAGTAAATAGATAAAAACACTTGTAGAGACGGCGATTTATCGCGTCTCAAAATCCATCCCTCACTCAGACGCGATAAATTGCGTCTAAAAACCTATCCGTGCATACGCGATAAATTGCGTTTCAAAACCTATCCCCCAGACGCGATAAATCGCGTCTCTACCAATTTACGATTACCATGACAGCAATTAAAACAGCAATTAAATTACCTCCTTCAACGCACGAATTTGCTGATGTAATTCACCGCTTAGAAGCTGGCGGTGCAATGTTACCCGATACTCCAGAAAATTTGATGCAAATCATCGGTTTATACAAAGCTTATGCTGTACCGATGGATTTTTACTGGCGCGACCTACTTTATATTGCTGAAAACGAATTTTTAAACCCGGTTCCTTTCTTTAAATACTTCTTACCCAAAGAGTATTTAGAACTGCATAATCACTATGCTGGCGATGATGCCGATTTACGAATTTGGCGCGGCGAAGCTACTGCACATCCAGAACTTTTGGCATTTATCGAGAAAGGTGAAACTTTCAAAATGCCAAAGTTGTTGCATCACTTATTCCACGATCGCATTAACATGGAATTTGCGGAAGCTTGTATGCGGGCGATGTTGTGGCACAGAGGCATGGGTGGACAATTTGACCCTTACCTAGATTCAGAAGAATACAAAGCCAACGCCGACCGAGCAATTAAAGCTTACTTCCAAGGCAACCCCGTCATGCTGGGACTTTACAAGCTGTTCCCCGATATGTTTTTGGAACAGTGTCGCCAGATGTCATACTACGCTAATCTGGGCTTATTCTGGGAAGTCATGGCCCCAGTGTTCTTTGAAATGTCCGATCGCTATGACGAAGGTACCATTACCAGCGTTCCAGAGGCAATGAGCTTCTTAGTTAATGGTATATTTGCGATCGCAGGTCGTCCGATTTACCATCACGTTTATATTCGTGGCGAATGCTACGAAATTGTCCCCAAATCTAAGGGTTTCATGTGGCTATATGAAGCTGCATTACCTTATGTCGAAGCGGTTTTCTACCGCACCGCACCCTTCCGAGGCACAAAATCTTATAATGCTCAAGCGCGTCAAGTACCAGAAGACCAAAAAGACTTTCATTATGGTATTCTTTACGCTGATGTATTTCCAGTGGGTACTGCTGGTATTCCTCCCACATTATTAATGCAAGATATGTTGCATTTTTTGCCCCCATATCTTATTGATTACTACAGCCAACATTGCCGGGGTGAAGAAGATATGTTGATTCAGTTGGGAGTTAGTTTTCAACGGTCAATGTACTGTGTTACTTCTGCCGTAATTCAAGCCTTGCGAACTGCACTTTTATATCCTTTAGATGACGAAAATCTTAAGCATTTACAAGCCAATCGAGATTTTTTTGAAATGCAGCTAAATCGCTTTACTCGACCCGACTACAATATTCGTGATTCTGCTCGTTTAGGGAGTATTCAAAAGCAAGATTATAGATAAGACATCTCCCTAACCAACCCTTTTTCAGCCTTGTTTTTACCCATATCCTTTACATCTGGATTAGATGATGGTTTGAAGTATCCGCTCAATAAACCGGGGTAAGGTACACCGTGCGTCGTAGAATATGAGATATGACGCAAAAACCATCATCAGACAAATTAATCGCCGCATTGCTGCAATCAATTGACCCGAAGTAGATTGCAGACTAAGGAGTGCCTCAAACAGTAGAACTATTATTGAATCTGAATAGAGCAACTAAATTCAAAAATCAAAGAATTAGAAGTAGAAAACCAAAAACTCACTATCTTTAGTTACTATAGCGGTTCTCAGTTGAGTGAGGTACAAG
>NZ_NOLI01000181.1:0-13354 GCF_002245975.1 Nostoc sp. 'Peltigera membranacea cyanobiont' 213
TTGATTTTTACTCAGATATCTACTAAAACAAAAGTTTTGAACCATAACATACGATTTTATGTTAAACAGTTAGCAAGGTTGCTTTACAAAAATCAGAACCATCGACATGGTTTGAAGTTTTATATGCCGAAGCTAAAGGTGATACAGCAAAAATTCCTTGGGCAAAGTTAACTTCTCACCCTTATCTACAAGATTGGTTGACGAATCATGAACCATTCACCTCACAGCAAAAGGCGTTAGTTATTGGCTGTGGCTTGGGAGACGATGCCGAAGCTTTAGCAAATCTGGGGTTTGAGGTAACTGCCTTTGATATTTCACCGACAGCAGTCGCTTGGTGTCAACAGCGATTTCCAGATTCGACTGTCAGCTATATAGTTGCAGATTTGTTAGCAATTCCCCCACAATGGCATCAAGCTTTTGACAAAGTTTTTGAATGTCGTAATATTCAAGCTTTGCCGTTGAATGTGCGTTCTTGGGTTATCTCCTCAGTTGCTTCCCTTGTTGCTCCCGGTGGCACAATGCTTGAGATACAGAAGCGGAACCGGATGGCCCACCTTGGCCATTATCAGACTCAGAATTAGCACAGTTTGAAAGTTTGGGATTACAGCAAGTAGAAAAACTTGAGTTTTTAGAATCTGAGATTGACGTTAAGCAAGTGCGGATTGAATATCAAAGGCATAATTCTTTGACAGGTTCCTGATTTTAGATATACTCTCGAATTTTTCCCTCGTCCCTTCCGAGGGAGGATACTTTGTATCCTCCCGCCCAGAAACTTTCTCCAATGAAATTCACCACCCCTACCATCTTCGATGGTGGCCCCATCCGTGGAACCCTCCGCCAAATCCAAAGTGGAACCCTCTTCCAAATCCGAAATTGATGCCATAAGTAGGATAGGGCGACACATAGATGGGATAAGGGTTGTAGATGTAAGTAGTCGGAGGCGCTACGGTGTAATAACCATCTTCATTACAAACAGTAGTAGTATGTTGCACAATTGTTTTAGGTACAACATTCTCTTGCCCAGCATAAGGTAGATTCAAATAACCATCCTGAAAACCACGAGCAAATTCACCTCCCACAGTCCGAGGTTTATAAGCAACTCTATTCCGAGCGCTTTGTTCTCCTTCTCGAAAACCATCTGCATAAGCATGGGGGTGGTCAGATGCCGATTCTTTGATCGCCCTATTCTCAGTAACAGGATGGCAGTAAACAACCCTATCAGCTTTAGCGGCTTGGGGAAAAAGTAAAGATGTTGAGCCAGCGATTAAGGTGAATATTGCAGCAACAACTATTTTCTTCACAGCCTTTAACCTCATTTATGCTTAATGCTCTAAGCCCTTTAACTTTAATTATAAAACCTGAATCCTTGCGGGGACATGAGCCTAAAATCATAAATCCCCTGTCAACACCCCTAGCCTTTAGGAATGGGGATTCTAGCCTAAAGTCTTAGGAAATAACACGGCGCAATAGTTTATTTATTCTCCGGCGAGTTCTGGCGCAATGGCTGCTGACGAAACAACAATATTTTGCATTCCTCGCGTCACGCAGATTTGGGCGCAAAAATAAGTTTATTGTTCCGGTTCCAGTTTCAAAGAATGCGATCGCCTAAATCCGTTAACTCACATCTTGGATTTCAGTTCTGGGAGATAATCAGCTAGTCGGCACGCTCCCCGTAATACCCTTGGAACCCAATCAGCTAAACCTATTTCCAGACGTAAAACCCACACCAGCACATAGAGCAGAGGCGCTGCTGATGAGTGCTGATGCCCTGCTGAAGTGGAAATCTCAGATTTTGGATTATCAGCAGAAGCTGAGAGAGAACAAACCACCTGAGCAGGTGACATTGTTTGACATTGCACCAAAACACTGCGACCCAGACGCGATAGATCCTTTTACTCTGCCCTGCAATCAATGGCGTTTTACAGGATGCCAACAGATGCGGGTAGCGCCGCTATTTATTTTGTGATCGATAATGCCATGCCCTTGCTGTTGTATGTTGGTGAAACAAGACGATCTGGTAAACGGTGGAAAGGTGAGCATGGATGCAAGCAATATTTAGATAGTTACCATTCATTGCATCATCATTATGGACTGCAACGGGAAGTGAGCATCGCTTTCTGCTGGGATGCCCCAGTCCAGAGAAAACCCAGGCAGCAGCTAGAGCAAGCACTAATTCAAAAGTGGAAGTCGCCTTTTAATAAGGAAATGTGGGTAACGTGGGGGCAACCATTTGGGTAGGGTTCGATTACAAGCAAAGTCTACTTACTTTTCCCTTTTGGGACTTCCAAAAAATAAATTATCCCAAAAAAATCAAACATACAATCATGCGTGAAAATCTTTAACCTGGAGTGTGAGAATGTTATGAAAGCAAACTATCAACTTGGAGTCCAGCGCTGATGGAAACAGCAGACATCATTGTGATTGGGAGCGGTCAAGGAGGCATTCCACTAGCAGCTGATTTTGTCAAAGAGGGTCGCAAGGTGGTCTTGTTTGAGCGGGATGCTTTGGGCGGCAGTTGCATCAATTATGGTTGCACTCCTTCCAAAGCATTCTTGGCAGCAGCTCATGCAGCAGGGCGTGCCCGTCAGGCAAAGAAATTAGGCATCCACACGGAAGTTGAGGTTGATTTTCCTGCCGTCATGGAGCGAGTACGCTTAATCCGTAACAGCTTTAACCAGGGTATTCAGAAGCGATTGGATGATGCAGGCGTCAAAATCGTTTGCGCTGAAGCTTCCTTTGTTGGTGAACGTACCGTTAGAGGGGGTGATGTCACCGTTGAGGCTCCAATAGTTATCGTTAATACTGGCACGTCATCGCTGATTCCTGATATTCCGGGTCTTGCAGGGACTCCTTACCTGACCAACCGCAACTTTTTTGACTTAAAAGTATTACCACCCCGGTTACTGGTAATTGGGGCTGGCTATATTGGATTGGAACTGGGGCAAGGACTGGCGCGTTTGGGCAGTCAAACCCACTTAATTGTGCGGGGCGATCGCGTCCTCGATCGGGAAGAGGCTGATGTCAGCGAGGTTTTAGCAGAAGCATTACAGCAGGATGGGATTGAGCTTCACTTCGGGGTGAATGTAAATCAGGTGGCACATGAAAATGATGTGTTTAAGCTGACATTGAGCAGTGGTGAGGAACTCCAGGGAGAGGCGTTGCTGGTTGTAATTGGACGCAAACCAAATACAGGTGCATTAAATGCAGCCAAGAGTGGCATTGAGCTAGATGATAAGGGGTTTATCAAAATTAACGACCAGTTTCACACGACCTGTTCTGGAGTCTATGCGATCGGAGATGCTGCCAAACAGCCTGCCTTTACGCATGTGTCGTGGGAGGACTATCGCCGCTTAAAAGCAATTTTGTGTGGAGAAAACCGGACACGGAGCGATCGTGTCCTTGGCTATGCTATCTACACAGAGCCACAGGTTGGGCGAGTGGGGATGACGTTACAAGAGGCTCACAAGCATGGCATCAACGCGCGTGCTGTTACGTTACCCATGAGCCAAATTGCTCGTGCGATCGAGTGGGGACATGACTTGGGGTTTTACCGCATGGTGATCAACAGCGACACCGACAAAATCTTAGGAGCCACCCTGGTGGGGTACGAAACTGCTGAACTAGTGCATGTTTTTCTGCAGCTGATGGAAGCGGGAGCAACCTGGCAGTTGTTAGAGCGATCAGTTCATATTCATCCTACCTATGGTGAAGCATTACCTAGCCTAGCACGGTTGCTGCTTGGAGATAATATGCCAGGCTGTCCGAACAGGTGAAGAGGTTTTATTGATGCACAACGTCAGTTGGTATCAATAAAACGTGAGATAATTTCACACATGGCTTTTTTTGTAAGCTTAACTCCGGTAGAGTAAGTTGAGTTAGGATGCGATCGCATTCCCGTTTTCCTCTAAGAAAAAGCGTAGATACTTGCCCGTGATCGCATATCATGGCTGCGATTGGGTAGGGCGATCGCCCCGCCCCAAAAATCGAACAATGCAAACATATCAACTCAGCTTACAAAACTGGTCACAAGAAAGCTACATCAAAGCTTATAGATTTGCTGCACATGCATATCAAAAAATTATTTGAACTTTTACAGATAGTTTTGGTTTTCGACCTCCACCGCCAGCAATAATTCTAATTTTTTTTGATTCTAGTAAAGCTTGTTTTTCATAATTTAATTGTTCGGCATTTTCGATTAATTGTTGTAACTGTTCATACTCCAGACCAATTAACCTCCGTGTTTCTTTAGGATTTTCTTCAATATGCTTCAGTATATCACTCATATTTATGTGTCAAAAAACTTCTCTAATGTTCTTTTATCACAGAATGATACTATTTTGGAGATGTCTAATGTGCTATTTTACATGACACAATCGAAGATACTGATACCACTTTTGAGGAAATAAAAACTGAATTTAGTGAATCAGTAGCTAATGGTGTACTTGCATTAACTAAAGATGAAAGTTTAGCAAAACATCTTCAAATGTCAGACAGTTTGCGAAGAATAAAAGAGCAACCCCTAGAAATATGGATGGTGAAATTAGCAGATAGAATCAGCAACCTCCAAGCACCTCCACATTATTGGAATCAAGACAAAATTATTCGGTATCGAGAAGAAGCTATTCAGATTTATGAAGCTTTGAAAGATGCCAGCTTATTTCTAGCATCCCGCTTGGCTACTAAAATTGAAGATTATAAGGCGTTCATCAAGTAAATACTTATGTTAGAGGAGGCGATCGCCGTTTGTTGGGCAGTCCTACTATGTCATTTATTACCCTTCCAACTCTCTTAGCAATGCCTCATTTATCCTTTGTGCCTCTTCCCCACTAGTTTCTACCACATCAAAACCTTCTTTAACTGCTGCTTGCACTTTGGGAGGTAGTGCTTCAAATTTCTCGTTGTTGAGTATGGAAATGCGGCAACCAATGTAGGGCATAAAATCAACGAATGGCTGCATTCCCGATTTAATCCTAATTTCTGTAACGCACGAGACATTGCACTTTGACCTACCCAATTACCAGTCTTGTCTGCAAATAATTCACACAACTCTATCAATGTTGCATCTGGATATAATTCAACTAATTCTCTCAACTCTATGTCAGCATTTGTTAAATGACTAAATTGTGGCTTTCCTCGCGGCTTGGATTGTAAATTTCCTTCAAGTCTTTGTTGTTTTACCAGCTTTTGCACTAAACTCTTTGAGACGGAAAATATGTTAGCTACTTTCCTGATTGAGATGTTTTTTTGAAGATGTGCTGCAACTATTTTTTCTCGAAGATCGACAGAGTATGACTTCATTTAAATGTATTTATATTTTAATTTATTGTACCTCATAACAGACGCAAGTGCTGTATTGTCTATGAAGATAGTTTAAATAAAGGTTATGGTCAATCTTGTCGAGCAGCTTTCTTACTGAAATATTTGGGTTGCGCTCAGGTATTTATCTTACACGGAGGATATAAAGCATGGCTTTGGGCGGGATTACCTACTACCTCAGAAGTACCATTACGTCAAAGCTGCATATTTAGATTGCATCCCAACGCTGACATTATGGTGACTACCGCCGAGATGTTAGAAGCAATTGACAATCCAGCAATTATTAAATTAGATGTGCGCGACAGTTCAGAATGGCTTGGGTTGAGTTCTTCTCCCTATGCTGTTGATTTTTGTCCTCGCAAAGGGAGAATACCTAATGCTGTATGGCTAGAATGGCATCGTCTAATGACATCTGAAGAGGAAATCCCCACGTTTCGCTCGCCAGATGAAATCCGAGAAATTTGTCAATCAGTAGGTATTACTTCCGAGTCAGAAGTGTACGTCTACTGTTTTAAAGGTTCTAGAGCGGCGAATACTCTGATTGCTCTGCAAATGGCAGGAATTTCTGCCAGAAATTATTTTGGCTCTTGGAATGAATGGTCTAATGACTTTTCACTACCAATTGATAGCAGAGTCATGCAATGAGCGTGTAAGCTTGCTGATAATTAGCGATGCCTACGGCCGGGTGCGCCTACGCTTGGGCTTTCCTCGCTTGATTGGGCAGGGGCGTAAGCGTAGCCCTTTCCGGTGGCATCGCATCGGTGGTTCTTGGAGTTTTTCGTGAAAGCAGTAAAGTGGGTACAACCGCACCCCGACTGTCTGCTAAACTCTGCTTCTAGGAAACCTAGATATCCAAATATTGATGATGTCGTTAATTCCAAATACATTAGCAACCTTTGTGGCTCTTTTCCCAATCGCCAATCCAATCGGTGCAGTTCCGGTTTTTTACAGCTTAACAGCGAGAGAAACATCATCACAGCGTCATCGGCAGGCGATACAAACTGCCATAAATGTAGTCTTAGTTTTAGCTGTGTTTTTACTAACTGGCAGGTGGATTCTAGAATTTTTTGGAATCTCATTAAATGTGCTACGGCTGGCAGGGGGATTACTTGTTGCTCATACAGCGTGGGAAATGGTTACAGTCCGTCAACGACTAACTTCATCAGAAAATGATGAGGCTCTAGATAAAGAAGATATTTCTTTTACACCAATGGCAGTGCCATTAATCAGTGGGCCTGGAGCAATTGGGGTAGTAACGAGTTTATCGATTAGCTTTAAAGATTGGGTAGACTATGTTGAGTCTTTAGTGGGAATTGCTTTAATAGGTATAAGCCTTTACCTGTGCCTCGTCTTAGGAGAACCACTTATTAAGAAGTTAGGAAAAAATGGTGTGGGAGCCTTAAATCGAGTTTTTGGTTTTTTCATCCTAGCAATTGGTGTGCGGTTTATTGCCGATGGCTCTATTTCCTTATTGAAAGAGGCGTTCCATATTCAAGTTAAATAATCTTTAACTATAATGCTATAAAATACTGGACAGAATTATTGAAAATTAAACCGACACATACCCTTATCTTGGTTAAACTGCTTATTTTTAGGCTTGAGCGCGATTGGTAACTACGCATCCTTAACTTTTCCTCTCTTGATGGAGAGAGCGATCGCACTGTGCCAGTTGCGTAAGTCCTGTTTTAATCTCATTTAAATCAGCATCTGCAAATTCTTTGCGAATAGTCTCTGTGATTGCATTGACCAGGTTAGAATTTGGTTGACTGGCTGTTGTTTTTTGAGCCTGAACTGGTAGGAAGCTTACACCCAAAACTGTTAAGCTTGCCATCATCCCAAGCAATGTTTGTCTCTTCATCAATTACTCACCTTTCTAATTTCAGGCTGAACATTGAGCGAACGGAATGCGAACTTACTACTAAAAAGGTCAAGCGCGATCGCTATCCTTTCAATTCATGTACACGTTGCCATTCCTGTTGTGTAATTTTGTAGTTTGTGGCGTTGGGCTTGAAATAGGCAGTAGGTCATTGTTTGGTAGATTTCCTTGCTTGTCTTGGGTGGGGCAATCGCGCCTATAGTTAATAGTTTGTTTTGGTTTTACCTAGCCTCTGAGCAGTAGCTAAATCTATTTCTTTAATGATTGGATTATTTATGTTTCTCAAGTCCATATCGTAATAATCATCACCACCTTCAACAGGATCGTGTTCAGAGTTTAATACATATCTACGTTCGGTAACTTTAATAAGTTTTAGTAGCCGATAATCTTTGCCTAAATAACTTAAATCTTGAATTGGCAGCTTAAATCTGCAATCGCAACTATAATGTGGCGATCGCTCACATCAAAACTGAGCAAACAACTAATTCGGCAAATACTTAGCCAACAAATCCTGACCCTGAGTGCCCATCTCATCAAGCTTCTGCTCAATAAGCTTAATCGCCATTGGCGAGGGTTTAGAGCGTCCATTTTCCCAACGGTTAATCGTGGTATATGTCACACCGAGAGTAGCTGCAAACTGTTCTTGCGTTAGCCCAACCAAAAGCCGCAAATCATGAATGATCTGCCCCACCTCCGGCTGTTTGATAGCCAAGGGTTTTTTGATAGTCATTTAACTTCTAAACTTTACCTTCTAGCTTAAGTAGCTGCTGCTATATTATTTGTTACATATTAACCATATACAATCGGGTATTCTTCAGTAAATATCCTGAAAATGCGTTTTTATAGTAAAATTTATTGCTTGAATGAAGGAGAGCTTTTTAAGTGATGTTGAACTTAAATTCTTAGAGGAAAGTTACTAGGAAAGTGCGATCGCTCCTATTGTTCTTAGAGGAAATGTAGCAGACAGGCGATCGCAACCATGAGAGGAAGCGATCGCCCTTGAAGACACAGCAGAAATTAAATTTCCGCAGCTACCTTGTCTAGTCGGTCATTGGTGTCCTTTGCCAGTTGAAGGCAGCGGACACTGGAGGCGAACCCACCTGCGGCAGCAACAGATCCTTCTGTAGTCTTGCCTGATAGCAGTAGTCCAACACCGACCAAGCTGATCACAGCAAAAGCCGCCGTCATTGCCAAAGCTAAATTAAAACTCCACCTCGCTTGGCGGAGGCGTTCTTGGGCAATACTCAACTCCACTGCTGAATAGGTCTTGATGCAGCTATCGAGATTAGACACGTTTTCATCCCTAGAGGATCGATCATTTGGTAACATATACTTTCTTGCTTCTAAATTAACTGAAATTGATTTAGGAGAAATGTTTGAGTGCCCATCTGGTAGGTCGCAACTATCAGATCGCCCATAACCCCCACCTTGTCTGTGTCGTTCACGCTGATGGGGTAGACGGTGACAGCTGCCTAGATTTTCGAGAAGACCCCAACCCCGAACCTGTAGAACTGTGGGAACCGGAGGGGGCAAGCTACTACAATGGCGAGTTGATTGTGCAACCACAGCAGCGCTGGACACCAGAGGAACAATTAGAATTGATTGATTGGCATCCGATGTTTACTGGCAAATGTCCTCAGTGTGGCGCATCCTTTGACCAGGATTATACAGCACGGGTGCATTGGGATTGTGAGTGTGGCTGGATGGATGATACTGTGTAGGGCAAGTTGGCAGCAGGTAATGAATACGGCTTACGGGTGTGGTGGATAATACTACTTTTCTTGAACCAGTAAAACTGATTTCACGGGTCGCTTGATGAGATTTCCTTGTAAATCAACTTTCCCGTAAAAAGTTTTACCCAAGTAATAAAGCGAAGATGAACTACCTCCGTCCAAGTTCATCGCTTCGGACGCACCAAGGATTTTCATTAAGTCTGCTAGTTGCAGTAGAGATATCCCAGAGTTATTTGGTTGTGAAGGTTTTTGCGTTACCATTACTAAAATAATGCTGCCATCACGAGTAATACCTACAGCAGTTCTAGCATTGAGTTGGTTGCTGCCTAGTGCATCGCGTACCAAGGCATTATCTACAAAACCCTCTTGTACTAAGGTGAGTTCTGGTAACAGGCGTGGGCCAGCACCTATAGCATCGACTAACTGACAATCTGCTGGTGCTGACTCATTGTGCAAAGCAATCGAATAGCGGATGGTTTGCCCACATTGGTAGCGGCGAAATTCGGTGCGATTGAAAATTTGGGCTAGGTAAGGTTTTAACTGGGGATTATTCACTAGCCGCTCATTATCTTTGGGATCAGCCACAAGTTGACCAGCAACAACAACATAGGATGTAGATTTTTGATTGGCTGGATCAAAAAAGCCTGCGTTTAAGATAGCGATCGCTTTACGTTTTTGGGCAAATTCCTCCACGGTGTTTGCTTTGGCTGATAATGCCCCAGTTACCACAAATCTGCTATTGGCTGGAATTAACAAAATGTGAGCTATGCCTTGGGGCAAGATGCGCTCTAGGTACTGGATAGTTTTTGGTGGTGAGGGCTTAATGGTTGGGAGCGCAGAAGATATATACGGTGGGGAGGAACGCAAGCTAAACCATGTCCCCAAAGTAACTAGTGTCAAACCTAGCAACCCAATTTTTCTCATTTGTTTCACCCAAAATTTCCTCGCTTGTAAATAGGGCTTGCTTGAATAACTGACCAATCCTAGTAGTTCGCCAAGTAAACTTGGCGGGGGAAAGGGGAAAGGGGAAGGGGTAAAGGGTTTAAATCCCAAACCCAGTTCCCTTTCCCTTTCCCCAGTCCTCACAGGTGCATTTTTGGGTTGGCAGACTACTAGTAGTCTGCCAAGGAAACATTTGCCATACAATCGCCTTAGTTTAATAGTTTTTTGCCTGCTCATCCAAAAAACACCATAACCACTGTTCTCCTAACTCAGCCGAGCTAATTACTGAATGTCCAGTTTTCTCGTAATGCCGTCGGGCATGTTGATGAACAGAAGAATCACAGCACAGCATCTTGCCGCAACTTTGACAAATACGCAGATGTACCCAGTGACTGTTTATCAGGATACACTCTTCACAACGAAATACTGGGTAGTTTGCTTTAGAAATCAGAGTCTCCGTAGTCAGATTGTCTAAATGTTCGCAACTCATAGAAATTTGAATGACACATTAATCAGAGTATAGATTAGTGCAGGGAAACTAAAATTATGGTTTCTTATATTGCAACAACAGAGCTAGCAACATGAATCCATTGCAGAGAACTCCCATAATCTTAACTGCGATCGCTGATAGGGCAAACGCATCTAAATTACTCTTGATCGCAACGAAGCTTAAGAAACAACGAAAAAATCTTTCCTTTCGCGTTTGATTATTTTTAAAGCCCCAAAGTGATGCCTGCGGCGGGCTTTGCCTACGCCTAATTTCTTCGCAATAAGCAAGGGTTAATGACATTATTTTTAGCTCTATTGAGAATAAATTTTACTTATCGACATTATGCGGTCGCCCTACAATCACTGGAGTTATCATCACCACTATCTTGATTTTCCAAAGAACTAACCAGCCATCGATTGCGCTTACTGAAGAATGAATAGCTACCCAAGTGGCAGATGGGGAGAGCATTACAGTTCATCTTTCCCGATGGAAGCCAAATGTCAGTTTAGCTTTGTGGTATTGATGCCCTTGAAGTGAAAAAGGGTAAAATCCCAGGTCAACCGTTGAGCGATCAAGCCAAAGAAAAGTCTGCCAAGGCATTAGCTCAAAGTTGCGAATGCCTGGGGTTGCCAAGAAATAGCCAGTAGGTCATCTTTTTTAGTGAGAGGGGCGTTTGTATGGGAATACTTTATATATATTAATTGCAACAAATAGAACTCTTGTAGTATGAGCTACTGTACTAATATTGATTGCCTACGTCCGCAAAATTCTGAAATCTCTCGTTTTTGTAATAGTTGTGGTCAGGAATTGTTACTCAAACAGCGATATCGCCCACTCGCCGTCATTGGACGCGGTGGCTTTGGGAGAACGTTTTTAGCTATTGATGAACATCTACCAGAACAACCCAAATGTGCAATCAAACAGCTATGTTTTCAAGAGGAAAACACTGAAATTTGGCACAAAGCAGTCAATTTATTTCACGAGGAAGCACTTCATCTTAATGAATTAAAACACTCTCAAATACCCAAATTACTAGCGCAATTTGAACAAAACAAAAAGTTTTATATCGTCGAAGAATTAGTAGATGGACAAACACTCGCCCAGGAATTGCAACAACAAGGTGTTTTTCAAGAACCGCAAATTTGGAAGATATTAAAAAGTTTATTGCTCACACTCCAATTTGTCCATTCCAGACAAGTAATCCATCGAGATATTAAACCGGAAAATATTATGCGTCGTTCGGTTCGAGGAGACTTAGTTTTAATAGATTTTGGAGTTGCTAAACTCGCCACTAATACGAGGCAACTTCGTACAGGCACAATAGTAGGTAGTCCAGAATATATTGCTCCCGAACAAATGCGAGGAAAGGCATTACCAGCTAGCGATCTTTACAGTTTGGGTGTAACATGTATTTACTTACTCACCAATGTTTCTCCCTTTGATTTGTTCGATATTAGTAACGATTGCTGGGTATGGCAAAAACATTTACCAGCAAACAATACTGTTAGTGTTCACCTCTGTGAAATCTTAGATAAACTTTTACAAAATGCCGTTTCTCAACGCTTCCAATCTGCAACAGAAGTGTTGCATACACTAGAGCAACAACCTAAGAAATTGCTAAATATTTCTAATTATCAGACAGTAAGTACTATTGATTACACAAATTTGCGTGGTTTATTAGCAAAAGGAAAATGGCAATCAGCAGATCGAGAAACTTGGGAACTGATGTCTCAAGCGCTAGCAAAGCCTAGAGGTAGTTATATATTTAGTAGTGATCTTGAAAAAATTCCCTGTCCAGATTTGCAGACTATTGACCATTTATGGGTGAATTCCAGTCATGGACGCTTTGGTTTTAGTGTACAGACACTTATTTACAAAAACGTCAATGGAGATTATGGTATTTTTTGTCATCAAATTGGTTGGTATATGTACAATTATACTTCTGCCAACTCGGAATTTGATTTTAGTCTCAAAGCACCAATCGGTCATTTACCCTCACGTATTTGGATTGGTGGTTCTCAACCGTGGCGATACCCCAATGCTTTAGCTGTAAAACTAGCAGCTTGTAGTATTAGTTAGTGGGATTGTTTGAATTTGACACTGCCGAAAACCGAGCAAGAAACGCCATGTCTTATCTGCGGCATACAGGCTTGCCCATAGCAGCTTCAATTTTGGTAAGTATCATCATTATAGGGGCATTATTATGACTCCGATAAATCCTCCTAAAAAGGCCATTAAATGTTTGCATACTGTTTTATTTGATACTTTCAAAACCGATAGGGCAGCTAAAATTACCTTGTTTAAAAATAGGTCGGGGAGGGTAAGCTAAAGTCTGTTTTTCGGAGCGGCACATTATTGAAATAGTAGTTTTATTTTTTTGCTCGTAAGCAACTGCACCTATCAGGCTGTTGAAGCCTTGTTTGGTCAGTCCTAATTGAAATACATCAGTTGTGAATTCTTTTATCGGAGTTGCATATATAAATGACTTATCCTTACTCATGTCTACGGTATATCGATAGCGGCTTGTAGCTGTTGGTGCATCTCCATCTCCAAGCTCTAACAACCTATATGATTGAGCAAAAGCTGATTTCTCCGAGAAATATGCTTGTTGTGCCTTAATAAATCTTCCAACTGTAGCTTTACTGCTATCACCACAGCTACAGCTTGGTGGAACTCGAATGAACATAATCGGAATCCCAAGTAATAATCCTCCAGTTCCAATCATTAACAAGATTTTTTTAAAGATATTGTTGCTATGGTTACTTGGCTTATTTACATCAGACATATACAACTTTAAAACTAATAGTGCATATTTCATAAAATAGTCGCATTCTATCCTTCATTGGAATAGTATTGCTACCGAGTTAAGCTGTTTCAGGCAAAACGATAAAAATTTGTTATCTTTATCGGATATATATCTCTAGAATTTGATATCTTACATTTCATCTGCCTCATAATCCCTTTAGATTCCCCTTAATTTTGTACAATTGCTCCCAA
>NZ_NOLI01000182.1:0-13136 GCF_002245975.1 Nostoc sp. 'Peltigera membranacea cyanobiont' 213
GTTGTTCTATTACCCCTCCGACTCTTGCAATACCTGTTTAAACTCTATTCTCCGTCTTCCTAAAAGAGTCGCACCCAAATGATTAGTCAGTTGAGTGCAGACGGTAGCTACTTGGGAGCTGATTTAGTCAGTGTCAAGTCATGGCAGGTTGGGGCTAAACATCAGAATGGATTGATTAGCAAGCACTGGCGTTTCGGTACAGACGAACCAGAACAGTTGTTTGCTGCTCACAACTGGAATGCTTCAGTAATTCAACCAGGAGAAATCAGAGCAAATTATGGACGATATGCTGCCGAATTGACCCCACGCGAAATCAAAGGTATGCGGCGTTCTTTTTTGGTTACAGCGAGGAAAGAATCGATAACTTTATAGCTAGCTTTTGGTATGCTTGCCCCCCTACTGCCCATCACCAGCCCTCACGCGACCCCAACAGTTTCGTTAAAAGACCGCACAATAGAAACTAATACCGTCAGCATCACCAGTTACGAAAACTTCAAGATATGCCGATGGTAGATTTTAAGAGTATTATCTGCTAGTCGCAGAAATAAAATTTAAAATCTTGGTTGGATTCGGGTAATAAAGCTGACGTATCTAATATCCTTACTGATAGTTTTGATACTTTACAGGGAATATTTAATTTATTGATGTAAACCTTTACCTTGTTGAGGTGATCACCATTGAATTTTTACTAAAATACTATACAAACCCTTCTTCTAATAACTCAATCCCTTGTCCTGTAATTTTGTGCCTTTGCCCTGAACCTCCCACGACTCTGCACCAACTTTCAGTAATAAGTGCAACTTGTTGGTCTTGAACTGTGAACCAATAACTAAACCCACCATACATTCCCGGAATTGGAAACCAATGTGCAGAATCTTGAGAATTTAAAATAGGTGCTAGCTTGGGAAGCTCTAATTTTTGACTATCAATCAAATCTCCTGCTCTCTCTCTGATAACTTCATGAAAGTAATGCTCAAATTTTAGTAATGTTTGCTCTGAAATTTGTTGCATAAGTTAGTTTTTAAAATTTGTAAAGAGTGAATTTGACAGGTTTAACTTAGCTGACTGCGTAGCTTGCCGCCGAAGGCATTGCTAGGGAGCAAAACCTTTATCTTGTATACAGAGATATAGTTTAAGCCGTTTAGCTTTCTTTTATGTTATTTTTTGGACGTTTTTAGAAGATAAACTTGGACAACTTGTCAAAAATCTTCTTCAAGTCACAATTTCGGAGCTTCGTACTAGCAACAACTTCAGTGGAACAAGAAGGATTAGATTTTCATCTTTACTACCATGCAATAGTTCACTGGAACTTACCCTCTAATCCTGTAGACCTAGAGCAGCGTGAGGGACGAGTTCATGGCTATACAAAGAAAAAATTTCCCAGGCTGAGACTGGGAAAAGGAAGAAAAAATATTGACCTTAAAGAACAGCAACTTGCGTAATTAGTTCATCTAGTTCGCTATCAATTGCATCTAAGTTCTGACGTATGACTGCCAACTCCATAAGTTTCTGATCAACATTAGCTTGTCCTTTTTGCTTCTCTACCAAAATAGAACTGACTTGATCTCGAATGCTTTGAATTTCTTTACCCAGTTCTTGATCTACAGCATCCTTAATCTTGGACATCTGCTTAATAACACTGTCACTCAGTTGTTCAGATATTTGATAGCTATTAGTACGAAGTTGATTAATAAATTCTTGAGTTACTCCTTGTTTAATTTTGTCATTAGTTGAATGCATTTTCAAGACCCCTTGAGCAATACCACCAATAGTCATTGCTGGAATCAAAATAAATGGGTTGAAACCCGCAAATATTACAGTTCCAACCATGATAGCCATTTGCGGAATTAAGCTTTTTAGCATTTCTTGAAAACCAAAAACTGCTCCAATGGCTCCTGAAGCTAAATCTCCAATAAGAAATCCTCCAGCAGCAGCAAAAATTCTTTCCCTTAAAGAAACTTGTGCTTCTTTATAGTTAATTGATTGTTTTGATTCAAAATTTCCAGAAACTAATTCAAAGCGTAAATCTTGTGCTTGTCCAGCAAATAATTTTGCCTTTTCATCTAATTCAGTCATCAGGCTTTCTAAGCGACTAGCAACAAATGGTTGTAATTCTACACTTTGCCAGCTAGCAAATTCTTTTTCTAGCCTTTCTGCAAGGTAATTTTTAACTTCTTCTACAACTTTTTCTACTTGCGCTGGCATCCATTCCATTTTAAAAAACTGAACTGGCTCTTTAATTTCATAGTCTTTCATCCACTCTTCAATTTTTTTATCAATTAACTCTCGGTATAAATTCATTGCTTTTTGCTGTACAAACGGCTTTGTATCAGCGATAAAGTTAGATACACGAGCAACTATTTGGTAACGTTCAGCTTCAAGAGCTTTCAACGGTTCTTGAGCATCTTCATAACGTTGTTCTAAAGTTTTTAAATCAATTTGTAAGAGTTGTTGTCTCTCTGGTATTATCTGCCGTGCTTGATGAATAGTGCCTTTTAATTCTCTGGCTGGCTGGAGAATTTTAATTCTTCCCTTTTGGATAGTCAGGAATTTGGCAATTTCTTCTTCTAATTGTGGTACACCCGATTGATATACTCGATTTTCATCTCCATCTAGACGACCTTCTAGGGCACCAAGAGCATCAATAAAAAATATGCCTTCTCTCTGACGACTTGTACGTTGTTCTAGTTTGGAGTAAGCGTGTGCTTTAATGCTGTCTCTTTCTTTACTTCTGATTTGGTTAATCCGATTGCAAATAAAGAAAATATCTTCATGCCCCATACTTCTCAGATTATTGTCAATAAAACTTATTTCACTCTGCGATGCCAGAACTTCGCAAGACATAACAAATAGAATAGCATCAACACTAGATAAGTAATCCATCGTTACTTTCTGGCGAATGTCATGCTCATTCAGTCCGGGAGAATCAATGATTTCTACACCATTTTGACAAAGTTGCAGTGGCCAAAAAAGTTCCACTTTATCGTAAGAATTTTCGTGGATTTCGCTAACATTATCTTGAATTACAACATATTCTTCAATCTGTTCAATAGGAATTTCTTTTGGTGGCTTAACTGTACCATTTCCTACATTAGAGAAATGTAATAAAGCCCTTTTAGAATCCCCCCATTTGACTTCATTAATAATAGCTGTGCAAGGTCTAGCGTAGGCTGGCAAAACTTCATCGCCCAGCATAGCATTAATAAAAGTACTTTTACCACGCTTGAATTCTCCCAGAATCAGCACTTTAAAGGTTTCTGTGTGAACGCGCTTTTCCACTTTTTCTAGAGTTGCTTCTTGAACTTTCATCTCTAGCGATCGCAATAGTGTTAATTGCCGCTGAATTAGAGAAAGTAAAATTCCACGCCGTTTTTGGAAAAGTTCATACTGATGTTGGGTAGCAGTTTGTGTCAGAGTCATAGTAATCTCCTAGTGTTTGTTGTTATTTGTGCGGTTATTAATGGATGCTGCCTGCGCTATCTGCTGTGATAAGAATCTGTTGTTTCAAAGTTGAAGCTTCGTTAATCATTTGCTGCCAGGGTTTTTGGTCTGACTCAATACTGCTAACTTCAACAGCAGTAGTCTGTGCAGATTGCCAAACAACTTGTTCGCGTTTTGTGTCTTCAACTATTTGGTGATATAACTGGCGCAGACGCTCAGATACTTGGCTATAATATTTATCAAAAACTTTGTCAACAGCACGTTCCAATTCTGTCTTAATCGTTTGTCGTTGTTCCTCAACCTTACTGTTGAGAATTTGCTCGCTTAAAAGTCCAGCGCCAAGACTGACAGCTATTGCCACGGCTGCCGGGCCTCCCAGTAAATAACTACCAATTAAAGCAGCACCACTGCCAATTCTAGTTAATAAGCGATAGTGCTGGATAGGAGATATTTCTAAATCTTGCAAATTAGAAGTAATCTCCTGCATACCTGGAACATTATTTGCGGACTGAGTAATTTGGGTAGAAAATACCTGAGATACTTCACTCTGTAGCCACTGAAAATCTTGAGCAGTAGCCTTGAGTAAGAAATCTTCTGCTTTACGTCCTAGCGCCAGTAACTCACGCCGCATTCGGAAAGGTAAATCAATCTCCCACCAAGACTTAGGATGAGTTGTCTTACTCAATTCCAAGCACAGCGTTTCCATTAGTTCAGCTTTGACATTGAGAATTTTCTGCTGCAAAGTTTGCTCACGCTGGATGCGCCGCCGATCCAACTCTAGACAAATTTTTTCCCATTCAAGTTTGGCAGTTCGCATTGCGGTTTTTGCTTTGTGTAGTGCCTTTTCTCTTTCTGCAACAGTCATCTGGGTAGATGCGATCGCAGTTTGCCCAAAATCCATCAAAGTATTGAGTGCATCAATAAGTTGCCCAGCTACTTTTTGGCTACGCCATGCTTGACGATCCCCCTGTGCTACCATCGCCCCAATATGAGAGCGTACAGCCTCTAACGCCTCAAACTCAGAAGTAAATTCATCAACTGGATAAGATGGCAAAACTGGTATAGCTGCTGAAACTCTAGCTACTCGTTCCTTGATAACAGCAATCACATCTGCTCTTTGCTCTTGGGGAATACTGTCTAACTTGGAGACAACTACCAAAATTCGGGGAATGTGTCTGCCAATGACTTCTTGCTCCAGAAAAGCCGCTTCTGTCATACTAAAAGGCAAATTAGCACTGACTACGAGAACTGCGGCATCACATTGACTCAGTAAATCAAATACAAGAGCGGCACGATGAGTATTTAGGTCTGCGGCTCCTGGTGTATCAATGAATTCAGCATCAAGTGTTTGCAACCAGGAATGCGTTAAAGTTATGCGGACTTGAGCCAAGACTTCTTGATCTTGTCCAGTATTATTTGTGGCTAATAAATCTTTCCAAGAAGATTCATCTAGCGATCGCACTTCCTGATGCTTACTGCCTGAAATAACTGCCATACAGTTTTCTGTTCCTGCTGCGATCGCAGTTACAGTTGCCGTAGTTGGTAATACACCAATCGGCAGCACATCCCGCTCCAACAAGCGATTCAGCAGTGTGCTTTTACCCCGACTAAATTCCCCCACAAAGGCTAGACGAAAACCAGGAAGGCGCAGACGAGACTCAATTGCTTGCAGTTCAGAAACTATTTGTGGAATAGAAAAAGAGTTAGCTAGATTGAGACATTTACGTAACCAAGAGTCAATGCAATCGCTTAGATCGGTAGGTGTTGTGGTTACTATCAAATCCTCAGTCATGGACAAAGTTAGTTTTGATACTCTAGGATGCAACCACTCTTTGCTAGCAGGAATTAAAGCCCAGTAGTAGGGATACATTGCTGCTGGTAGTAGTTGGGCATAGTATGCAGCCAAGTGAGCCAAAATTGTTTTGTCTTCAGATGGATTAACAACTAGTTGTTCTAATGCACCAAACAAGGTTTTTTCCTGAAGAGAACGTTCTATTGGACTCAGTGTGACATCGTTGATGATTTCGCTAGTCCGTAGTGCAGCTGTGTCTTCTCGCAGGCGTAGGTCAATCATCTGGGAAATTTTTCTGTCTGGATAAGCCCATTCAACTGCACCCCAAGGGGTAAACCATCCTACTGCGCCATCTTCTAGAGGTTTAGGAACGGCTAGCAGTGAAACAATTCCCCAATAATTACCTCGCTTCACAGGAACTGGAATCAGTGCTACTGACTCTAAAGTTACCCACTCCCGCAAAGCTGGTTTTCGATGGATACTACGAACTAAAGCCTGGATATTTTCTGGCTCTACAGCTTTTCTGGCTGAGAGTTGCTTAAGTAATTTTTGATCAATTGGCATAGATAATTCTCTTACTACACAATCACTGACTGCTGAGGCGCATGGGCAACAACCAATTGGTTGCTAAAGTCACTCCAGGCATTGAGAAAATCCTCAGCATCTACTACTTTCATTTGCCCGTCAGGAGTACCGCTATCGTTGAGGATAATCTTCAAAGAGCCATCTGCTTGTTGATCAATACCTGTCACCCAGACTGCATGACCTGCATCTGATTGCTCAATTGGTGCATTCGTTATTGGATCTTTCAATGGTGCCCATATCTCGTTAGCATCCAGTGCCACAATTACCTTATCGCCTCGTTCCAAGGCATTAGCAAGCTCCTCTAGGGTGGCATCGTAATGTTGCTCTGTGGGTACGCCAAGGGCATTCAAAATTTCACCTACAGCATCAGATTGAGTTCCTGTTTCTGGGTCATACCACCCATTTGCTTCAGCAAACCTACATATCTCTGTTTCCGATAAGTCAACTCCTGTGATAGACTCAAACACACTAATCTGGGCTACTACAGCACAGGAAGTAGGAGAAGTTTGTTCTTGCCAAAAATCCGCGTCTTGGATTGGATCGCCACAGCCGTCAAATTCGCTGGGATTCCAAGAATATTCTGGTGTATCCCAGTTTGTGGTGTCCCAAAAATTACCAAAATTTTCTGATTCTAAATATATCGATGGGTCAGTAACTTGTTCCCAATCGTTATCTGCTTGCATAGTATCTATTGTTGAGGAATCTGCAAGCAATAGATGTTCCAGAGAACTACCGAGGTGAGAAAAAATATCGTCAAACATACTACTTTTTCATTTAACCTCAACTGCTGCTAATCTTTGCTGTTGTAGGGTTAAAGACTGTCGCCGTCGTTCGATTTCCTGTAAATCTGTCTCCATATTTGTTTGTAGGTTAGTCAAACGCCGCAATTCTAATTTCTGTTCATTCAAAATTTCATCAATAGTTGCTTTATACCGCGCCATATATTTGTCAATCCTCTGTGAGAGGGCAGAAGTAATGCTTTGTGCATACTTGTCTACTTCTTGTCGTGCTTGAACTCTAACAGCCTCAAAGTGAGCATCCAGACCCGGACGGAGTTGTTCCCAGAGTTGCTGCTTACGTTTATCCAAAGAAGCAAATATTCCAGAGGATGCAATTAGACCAATAAACCCACCTACGACTGTGCCAACAATTGGTAGAATGGCGCTACCTATAACTGCACCAGCAGCCAATCCTCCCATTGCTAAATAACCATCCTTAGAGTCCATCTCTTGCTGAAGAGATTGCATGGAAGCAAATACACTAGATGTATTAATTTGAATACTACCTTGGTCAATACTCGTAGCCTCAATGTGACCTCCTAAGCTTTGGAGTCGGCTATAAGCTTCAGAAAACTTGCGATCAAACTGCTGACCTGCTTGGATTACTACTTGTGAGATATGTTCAGTTGTCTGTTGTAGCTGCTTGTGCAGACTCTCTTGAGAGAGCTTGAGAAGTACCTCTGCTTCAGTTTTGACTACCTTCTCAAGTGCTTGCAAATCTTGGGCATTAAATATAGCACTGCGTATTTTCGAGATAGTTTCCTCTTGATGTTGGGCAACACATTGATTTACCTTTGCAGTCGTCGTTGAAATGCCATCATCAAGTATTTTCTGGCAAATATGCTGTTCTTGAGTAGTGAATGAAGCCAGATCCGGGATAATTTCGCGCTCAATTGCTGCTTGACGCTGCTTATAATCCGCCCACTGCGATCGCAACTGTCCATCTAACTGCTCTAATAATCTCGTCAGCAGACGCAAGACATTTTCTGATATTGCCAGAGAACGCTCACGACATAAGCGGTTAACTAGCAAGCTTTCTAGCTGCTCAAACCGCTCTTTCCAAACTATTAAATGTGGTTGTACTTCTTCTTCACCAGTAATGTCATCTATTACTACCTGAGCGGAACAAGTATACAAAATGGGTGGTTTAATTCCAAGTTGCTCTACAAGACGTGATCGCAAGTCGTTTAATAGTTGACTCTGTTCTCGCTGTCGTATTTGGTCGAAACGTGTAATTACAAATACACAACGATGGAGGAATGGGCCTAGTGAACTACTCAGAAAACTGGCTAGGCTTTGGGATAAAGGTATAGTTGCAGGCACAATAACAATTGCTGCGTCTGCTTCATTTTCTACTACTTTACTAGTGACTGTTGCATGTAGCGAATTGGTGGCATTAGTTCCTGGTGTATCAATAATTACAATGCCATTGCCCAAAAAGGGAGCTGGGTGGGTAATAGTAAGTTCCACCACGTCTTTAGCAACTTCATCTTTGGCAGTCAGGACGTGAATAAACTCTCGATTATCAATACCCTTGACTCCTGGCAACCAGGAGACTGTAATTTTTTTGCTTTTACCATTAGTTTTAAAAATTCCTGGTTTAGTACCTTGAAGACGTACCTCCACTTCTAAATCGCTACCGTAACGTAGTTTGGTAGCAGCAGATGTTGTTGGCAAAACTGATGTTTTTAGTAATTCATCACGTAGTAAGGCATTGATAAATGTACTCTTACCACTGGAGAATTCACCTATAACTGCTAGATAAAGATTAGGATCAGTGCGTCGCTTCTGAATATGGTTAATGCGCTGTTTTATTTCGTCACGCACTATATTAGAAATTTCCACTCGCTGAATGATGTTACCAGCAAACTGCAAGTGTTCGTCAACATTCGTTAAAGCATCTAATTCATCAAAAATCTTTTGCGTTTTAGCTTTAGATGCATTCCCTTCAGATATCAATGACTGTTGCATAAGTAACTTTTACAGTCTAATTATTGGTGATTATGTCGGTACTCAAAATGTAATATTTGCTATACAAAGATAGTGTGTCAACATAAGATTGTAAAAAATTTTACTTTGATTTACAGCAGTATATGTACTGCTATTTATACAAAATAGGATGGCTGGTAATTCCCCTAACGAACCCCAAAACAATTTTGTGTAAAAAAGCTAAGTTTGTTGCTCTTTTACTCTTTCCTCATGGGATCGGAAAAATTTAACTACAAGACAAAAAATTGTAGCTATTCAATCTGGGTTACTTTGGCTCATTTCCGAATGGCACTAAGAAAAGCTGTAAGCTATGCGAGATAAGCTCTACAGATGTGACTTTAAGAAGATTTTGGACAGCTTTTGGAAGGAAAAGTTGGACAAGTCGTAAGCTGAAATACCTAAAACTTCGTTAAGGTATTAATCAAGCGATGCCTTCGGCGGCAAGCTACGCAAGTTTGGAAAAAGAAAATGGACATAATAACAGAAATGGAACAAGAACATGGACGCAAATTCAGATAAATAGTACTCAAATGCCAACTTTTTCCTTAACTCGTAAATTTATCACAAACTTTGCGATCGCTTGCTGCCATAGCCATCGTTATTACCAAAACCTTTATTTTGCATACAGGCATAGAGTTTGAGCCGTTTAGTTTTCCTTTATGCTATTTTTTGAATGTTTTTGGAACGTAAACTTGGACATCGATTTTTGGAAGGTAAAGTTGGACAACGTGTCCAAAATCTTCTTCAAGTCACAGTATTTTAAAAGGGGTATAATTTGTATCACTTAAATAAGTAAGATCGGAAAATATCAGTAAATAACCCGACAAGTATCAATGTCTTTCAATGGTCGCGGTCAGTATTGATGCGATGAAAATTTCCCACAGCAAGCGCAATCTTACTTTGCTCAAGGTAAGCTAACTGTAATTTGATTTTTTAACGTTGGCTCAAAAGTATGCTGGCTGGTGCTGCTTTAAGAAAAACAGGTGAGGGTTGGGAGTTTGCGTCTGAAACTGCCTTAGAAGATTTTATTTGGGAGAATCTACAGCAATTATTAAGTTTTACACCTCTCAAACGGCAGTATGGGGCTAAGGGCGAATTCTGCGATATCTTAGCTTTGAACCAGAGCAAACAGTTAGTTATTTTAGAACTAAAAAACGCTGAAGATAGATATGTTATCCAGCAGCTAACCCGTTATTATGATAATTTGCTAGATGAACGACCTTTTGCGGAACAAATAGACTATCACCAACCAGTTAAACTGATAGCTGCCGCACCTTCATTTCACAGACATAATCTGATTGATTGCAAGTATAATTTGCTCAAAATTGATTTATTGCAGATTCAAGTATTCAAAGACAATCAACAGTTCCAGTTGTGTTTGCAAGACATCACCACTAATCAAACTTGGTCAATTCCTATTTCCTATCAAGAGCTAAATTTCAGTAGTACAAAACATGGCATTTCAGAAACACCACAATTGCTTTTAGATTGGCTTGGTGCTTGTTCAGCAGAGGAACAGCAAGCAATTCTTAAGCTTCGAGAGAAAATTTTGAGCTTTGATGAGCGAATCAAGGAAGAAATTGAGGGGAGAAATACTATCAGGTATGGTAAAGGTAAATCTAAACCTGTAGCTGAAATTTGCTATCAAAGAACATCTCATAAACCAATTGTATTTCTGTGGTTGCCGACTCCTACATCATGTTGGTTTGGGCAAAAAGAAGTCATTGGCAGGTTACGCCTATGGATAGATGGTGAAACAGTTACTGATATAGGTCATGTCCCCGAAGGCTTTGGAAGAATGAGGCTTCAGATTGAATGGGACGCTATGCCACGAGAGAAACGACCTAAAAATATGTTTCATAGCGGCTCTTACAAATCATTTACACCAGTACCAATTCCTCAAGGTTACAATAACGTTTCTAATACTCTAGAGTCTCTGGCAGATTTAGCACTAACAAAGTGGCTTGCTAGAATTTGATATCTTACATTTCATCTGCCTCATAATCCCTTTAGATTCCCCTTAATTTTGTACAATTGCTCCCAAAGTACCCTTAACTGCACGTAAATAATCATCTGGGGATAGCAGAAGCAGCATTCCTCGCATACCACCAGAAACAGTGATCTGCTCAAATAGGATTGCTGTTTCATCAAGGTAAACTGGATAGTCTTTTTTGCTAGCTAAAGCTGTCACACCTCCACGGATGTATCCTGTTAGTGGCTGCACTTCCTTCAGGGCAGCTGTCTCAACCTTGCGGTTTCCTGAAATTCGAGCTAAAGCTTTCAAGTCTAACTGAGCATTTCCTGGCACAACAGCAAAACAGATACCTGTTGTGTCACCTCTGACTACTAAAGTCTTAAAAACTTGCTCTGGGGGAAGACCAACTTTGTGTGCAGTACTCTCCGCAGCGAGATCGTCAGGGTCAACCTCATAGCTCAGGATTTGGTAGGAAATACCTAGTTTATCGAGTAGTCGAGCAGCATTAGTTTTCATTTAAGTCCACAAAAGAAAGATATTATCGCTCTTGCTCCCCCTACTCGATTACCAGTCCATTAACGAAACTAAATTCTCTCATGTTGTGCGTAGCTGCAACATTTTAAGCTTGAAAATTAGATGCATTTTAGCTTAGTTGGTTGTCCTGGGTAGCGCGATTCCTCTCAGCAAGTGTATGCATCATCAGACTTTTCAGTATTTTATAAGTATATATCCGTAGCGACAATGTAATATACATCGTTTATTATCGTTATTCTAAGAACTAGCTAGAAACCAGCGTAAATATTCTATCCAAAATTTATAAATAGTATTAAAGCTATGAACAAAACAAGTTGGTTTCCTGCTTGGCTACCTAATCCACAATCGTGGATGATGGCTATGATATTAGCAATACCAGCGTACTTTGGCGCAACTGTAATTTTTGCCTTTGAATTTTGGCGTTATTCTTTAGTAGGCAGTCTTCTAGTTATTACAGGTAATGGCGGTAGCGGTCTACTTTTTTTCTTTATTATTTCTGTCGGTGCATTGTTATTAGCTCTGATTTGGTTTTCAATTTTGGCAGGAGCGTATTCATTTCTACTCAAGTTTCTATGGTCAAATTCACCACAATGGTTAAGATTACCAAAGTTTAGCTTATTAGTTATTCGAGATTTCGGAATACTTGTGTTATCAATTTTGCCAATTGTTGGTATTTTTACAATTTATACTTTGTTTATTACTGGTTTGAAACAGAGCTTGACTGATTTCAGAACACCTAAACTAACCTATGATGTTTTTCTGCTAAGATTTTGGTGGCTTTGGTTCATTTCTGCTGCTTATCTTTACAATTTGTTTATGAGAAAAAGAAGTATCGTCATCAAGTGAACTAATCTTTTTCAATATAATAAATATCCTTAACCAAGCTGCTGCAATATTAAAAAAAAACTGGTTAGAAGTTCGTTGCTGGTAGTTTCACTCCCCAACACCGTACTCTTTATTATTCGCAATGATTAACTAGAAGTTATCCAGTATTCTTGCTGTATCGCTTCTAAAATGTAAGCCATCAATAAAGATAGCCCTGAACTCTCTACACCATACTTTTTTCTTTCTCTTCCCTTCATACCTGATGCAGCATCGTTTAAAGCATTTAAAACTCCATTACGCTGCTCAAGGTGAGCTTTTTCATTACTTTCGAGAAAAAGGCTGATATCTAGAATTCCGGGAAGTTTCTCATTTAATAGTTCAAACAGATTTCTTTCTTCTAAACCCTTGTAAATATCACTGAATGAAATTTTGTTCCCATGTCCTTCCTCGATAGCGGCATTCACCTGAAAACCCAAAAAGGAGAGTATAGAGAGAAAAGGTTTCTGTTCTGACATACGTTATGTGCTAAAAACTAAAAAGCTACAGATCAATCTTAGTCTGTAGTTTCAATGTGTCAACAAATACCTTCAATAAATTGTCATCAACCCAAAGACATTGGATGCCAAATTGCCGAAATTATTCAGGGTATTCTCCCATACTCCGACTCCAGAAGCGTCAATAATTTCTCTTCCACAGCAGTAAGATAAGGTCGATTCAGTTTCCCCAACGACTGCAACAGACTTTTGACTGTCTCCAAAGAGCGAATCGGAATACACTCGACCAATGCGATAAGCCTAACGGCATGGCTTCGCTTACCGCTAATCTCCTGAACCTGCTGACATTCCGACTCTAGGTAGTTCAGTGGCTTCAAGTGGTTGATCCTGACCGTGTATTCTCCATCCCACATTGTGACTGTGCAACTGAATTCGCCTACATGGTTGACTATGCCCCAGCATCCACCTTTACCTCTGAGTTCTGGGTTATCTTTTGCAAGGATTTGGCAGACTTCGCCGATTTGGTACGTATTGGGTACTTGGGTGCGTTCCATAATTATTTGTTGCACCCATATTTAGCAATGCGATAAGTGGTACTTTACCATCTACTCGTTGTACACCGTCTGCTAAACCTCTTGTTTTCGTCCAGATCACATTAATTAGGTTTAGCTTTACATTTACTAATCCTTTAGTAGAAGTATATTCTCTAGCAAAACTTTTCT
>NZ_NOLI01000183.1:0-12949 GCF_002245975.1 Nostoc sp. 'Peltigera membranacea cyanobiont' 213
CCCCAGTCCCCAGTCCCCTCTTTAACGAACGACTTGTTGGCATTCTACCAATTTGTCGCTCTCACTACTTGACCAGTCTTTAAGATTCACATCTGCTATTTCTGGAATTCCCCTTTGGGATCGAGTATCCATGATTAGGTTTGAGGAGCAATTGTTTATTTAGGGCGTAGATTTTTCTTGTGCGGCTAGGTTAAGTTCTCCCTTTAGATGGCTTTTTTGTAACCATAAATACCTTAAAAATAGACACAGTGGTAAAACCACTACCCATCAAAAACTAGAATTTAATTTCACAAAGCAGGGATTTCAGGCAGGGAAAGATGAATATTCACTCATTTTTAGCTGACGATGACCAGCAAAGCAAGCAATATAAATATGTTTTAAATAATACAAATAAAGTCCAAAAGGAGAGCAAAAACGATCGCAGCGCATCTACTTTAGAAAATAACTACTTACGCTCTTTTGCTTTGAAGTCGGCTCAAGAAGGAGATTATACCGAAGCGATCGCACTTTTAACCCAACTAATTTACCGCCATCCGCACAATGCCGTTGATTACAACAACCGGGGCCTGATTTATTTCCAAAGTGGTGAAAGACCAAAAGCGCTTTACGATTATAACACCGCCCTCAAGCTCAATCCCTATTTGGCTAGTGCCTATAATAATCGGGCAAATTACTACGCGGCTTGTGGAGAATTAGCAGCAGCACTTACCGACTACGATCGAGCAATTGATTTGAATCCTTGTCATGTCCGAGCGTGGATTAACAGAGGCATTACCTGGCGTGACTTAGGGCAATATGAAGAGGCAATTGAGAATTTTGAGGTAGCACTGCTTTTCGGTCAACTAGAAGGTCATATCTGGGCTGAACGTGGCAGAACTTACCATCTTTGGGGTGACTGGAATTGTGCGATCGCTGATTATCGTCGCGCCCTCACTCAATTGCCCGATCTCGAAACAACTAAGTCCCTTACCGTTTCTCGGTTGCGTTTACAAATCGAAAGTTGGCTAAACGATTTGTTATCTCCTGAACATCCTATTTGGTAGATTAGTTATTCATGGAGGATTCAGAACTCAAAATAATTGATTAAATTTTGAATTGTATTTTACTAATAGATGATAACTACATAGCTATTCAAAAATTAGCTACTAACCATTATTTATTAGCAATAATATAAAATAACACCCGGTTTATACGTAGCCAGAAGCACAAGAAACCTAAATAATCCTAAACTCCCTATTGTTCTTAGGGTGATGACTCTGTTTGTTCATCTTCTCGAGTATCCTGATTCATCAACACAACGCGACGCTGGCTAGGATCGAATCGGTATCCTTGTTGTTGTCTAATACTTTTAGCTTGTTGCGGATCGAAGTTACGGCTAAATTCCGCCTGTAAACCATTGACATGTCCTTCCATCAGCTTGACTTCAGTACTAATTTCTCGCAACTTTTCTTGCTGTAACCAATGATAAGGCAAAAGTTGTGCTAGAGCAGATGCTGCAACGGCTGTAACCACAAGATTAACCGCTATCTTGGCTGTGCTTTCCAGTGCCATCACCTGGTAAGAACGTTGACGAAGATGCCGCTTTGGTCGAGGAGTAACCCGGCGTTTTTGTATAGGTTGTAACGGTGGTCTGGAGGGTTGAATCGCGTTCATGATGCTAAAAAATAACCTCGCTGAGTGAAGGGAAGCACTGTAAAAGCGCTCTGGCGCTAATTACTGCTTGATTTAGCTGTCATATTACTTCATTTTTTTGAAATAGCTACAAGTGTTGCAGCAGTTAAAAAATAACCTGGCTTACGTAAGTGCTAGTTTCCTAGCTACTTATGGCATAAAGCCATCAGCATCTGGAAATTGCACCCCGTACTGCCAGGATTATTAGCTTTTTAACTGTGTCACATCGAAGCGTTATTTGTAAAGTTCTGTGGCTAATCGCCAAGCTAGAACTCCTGGAATCAGCGCCACAACTAGAGCGATGTAGACTTGAGTATCCGAGATGGAAGATATCTGAGCGATGTACAGAGTATCTAAGATAGGCATGGCTGAAAACCTCCTAACCTGAATAGATTTTGAACAGTTCGTTTACTACTTTTCCTTGTTTTGCCAGAATTGGGGAATATCTTGTTACAAGATGCAACAAAAGCAGTTATTAATCAGTAGTTCTTATTTATTCTCCATTAAAAAAATTTGTAAAAATTATGAATTTGTATTTGGGTATCGACTTCGGCACATCTGGCGCACGTGGCGTAGTGATTGACGAGGAAGCCTCTTCTATTCAGGCTGAGGTGCGATATCCCTTCCAGGACTCACCAGCCACCGTTACGCCAAAAATTTGGCAGGAGGCTTTGTTTGTGCTGGTGGAACAAATACCTGAAGAGTTGCGGCGAAAAATTAAAGCGATCGCAATTAATGGGACTTCTTCCACAGTCTTGCTGGTGGATGCTGCTGGAAATCCAACAGATGCGCCACTGCTGTATAACGATGCGCGGGGATCATTGGTGTTAGAGCATTTGAGGCGGATAGCACCACCTAATCATACTGTGTTGAGTGCCACCTCTAGCCTAGCCAAACTTTTCTGGATGAAGCAATTACCCGCTTTTAGTGAAGCTAGATATTTCCTGCATCAAGCAGATTGGCTGGCGTTTCTCCTACATGGGTATTTAGGGATTAGCGATTACCATAATGCTTTAAAGCTGGGTTATGACGTGGAAGAGTTGAAATACCCAGAATGGCTAGAAAAGTTGCAAATACCGATTCAGCTACCCAAAGTTTTAACTCCTGGCACTCCCATTGCCAAATTGCGTCCTGAAATTGCGGATAAGTTCGGTTTACGTCGTGATTGCTTGGTGTGTGCTGGCACAACTGATAGTATCGCGGCTTTTATCGCCAGTGGTGCAAAATTACCTGGTGAAGCCGTGACTTCCCTTGGTTCAACATTGGTACTAAAGTTATTAAGTCGTACCCGTGTAGAAGATGCCAGATATGGAATTTATAGCCATCGCCTGGGGGATTTGTGGCTGACTGGGGGTGCTTCTAATACTGGGGGTGCAGTGCTGAAGCAATTTTTCACAAACGCTGAATTAGAAAGCCTTAGCCGGGAGATTGACGCATTAAAAGCTAGCGAGTTAGATTATTATCCCTTGTTGAAGGTAGGCGATCGCTTTCCGATTAACGATCCCAATTTACCCCCACGATTGGAACCACGCCCAGATCGCCCAGTAGAATTTCTGCATGGGTTATTAGAAAGCATTGCCCGCATAGAAGCGCGAGGGTATGAATTATTACAGCATAAGGGTGCAGACAAGTTGAGCCGTGTTTATACTGCTGGCGGTGGTGCGGGAAATGACACTTGGACTGCAATCAGGGCGCGTCATTTGCAGGTTCCTGTAGTAGCGTCAGTGTATACAGAAGCCGCTTACGGGACAGCGCTATTAGCGATGGAAGGGGTGAATAAAAATAATTGTGTAACGATCTTTTCGTAGATATTTTGTAAATCAGTATCTATCCCAGTGACAATCGACATATATCGGACGATACTGGGATGATTAGATACCGGACTATAGGATTCCAGGTTCATCATCTGGGCAGCTATTCGGGGATGGGTGCTTCGCAGTAAACGAATGTCATCTGTCCCCTTTACTAATTATCGGTATAAGTTTTAACTACAAAACTGACGGCAAGTATCTCTCAAACTCTTATTTCTCCTTGTCCTCTGCGGTAGCCTGCGGCAACTAAGGAACTTCCAAATAAAAAAAATACTCAACTACTTCTTGTGGGGTGGGCATCTTGCCCGCCTTTGTATATGGGCAGATGCCCACCCCACAAGATTGGGTAATTTATTTGTTGGAAGTCCCTAATCAGAACTTGCACCAGTCCCCAATAACACAATACGGTTCAGTTAAGCCTTCCTTTCTTTCTTTCTTTCTTTCTTCTCTCTGCGTCCTTTGCGGTAATGCCTCCGGCACGCTCCGCGAACGTTAAAAAAATGACTTTGGTAAAAAGTTTTAGCCTTAGAGGATGTTTGAAAAGTCCTATTGTCGGTATATAAAACGCTAAATCCCCTTTTTTAAGCTATCCATTATAAACATCTTTCTTAACAGAAAGTTTGACAAAAGCCAGAAGTTAGGTATTGTCTATACAAACAAGGGGAAACATACCAAAATCAGCAAATGGAAGGATTTTTAAAATCTGCCTAATTTGCGTTTAGAAAATTAGACTATATCTTAATTTTCCTCATCGAATTTAACTCTCGATCGAAGAAGTACAAAAGCTAAGATTTTATCATCGTTAGTACAGATTTTTGAACCTATCTGTTCTGTATCGTTAAAATATTCAACCTACTGTAACCTGAGTATTCTTTCCTTATCTTTGCGAGGCTACGCGATCGCAAAACTACATAATTCGGTAAAATTGGGTAAAGCGATTTTTGTGCTTGTTAAACAAAGGCATCAGCAAACCCATGCAACTGAAACTCAGTGCATCCCGATTTCCCTTCGCCCCCCTTTTGTTAATTGCCCCCTTTTTCCTATGGGGGACAGCAATGGTAGCCATGAAAGGAGTGATACCCCACACCACACCCCTATTCATGGCAGGTGTGCGTTTGATACCAGCTGGAGTGTTAATTTTAATAGCAGCAGCATTTATGGGTAAACCGCAGCCCAAGGGTTGGGCTGCATGGCTGTGGATTGCCTTATTTGCTCTCGTAGATGGAACGCTGTTTCAAGGCTTCTTGGCAGAGGGATTAGTCAGAACCAGTGCGGGGTTAGGGTCTGTGATGATTGACTCGCAACCCTTGGCTGTTGCCTTGCTGTCGTTGTGGCTATTCCAAGAACACATTGGTTTTTGGGGATGGCTGGGTCTAGGCTTGGGAGTCACAGGCATTAGTTTAATTGGTTTACCTGATGAGTTGATTTTACATTTTCTCGACTCAGGCGCAAATATTACAATTGGCAACTGGCAAGATTTGTTTGCTAGCGGCGAGTGGTTGATGCTATTAGCAGCGCTATCGATGGCAGTGGGAACAGTATTGATTCGATTTGTATGCCGACATGCTGACCCAGTAACAGCTACGGGATGGCACATGATTTTGGGTGGATTGCCACTATGGGGAATTTCATCAGTTGTTGAATCTCAGCAGTGGGAGAATCTGGGAGCATCTGATTTAGTTGCTTTGGGTTATGCTACCGTCTTTGGCAGTGCGATCGCCTATGGATTATTTTTCTACTTTGCCTCTAGTGGCAATCTCACCAGTCTTAGTTCCCTCACCTTCCTCACACCGATATTTGCCCTACTGTTCGGCAATCTATTCCTTTCAGAAGTCCTCAGTCCGTTGCAATGGGTAGGTGTTTTCCTGACTTTAATCAGCATCTATCTGATTAACCAACGCGATACTTTAGCAGCGCGAAACGACACAGTTACTGTCGGCGAAATAGCTAATATACAGCAACCCGTTCCAGAAGCATCGGCTAAAAAATTAAGCCCCATAACTCTAGCAGTCAGAGAATCTGAACCAGAAATTTTGCCATAAATAATAGTTAAAGGGGAGGTATAGCAGGAAGCAAGGGTAATAAGGGGAATAATACATAGCCCATCCCCAATCTCCAATAAAAAATAACAGTTAACATTTGGACATCTTGAAGGTATTGTGGTATCGAAGACTTCAAAAGCACGTTCAGGCTGAAACTTTCAATATGAGGCTATGCCGTTCCTCAATTCTGATATTTACCTGTTTTTCTTGCGTGGGTTTTTACCCAAATCGTGCAAGTACAGCCACACCTAAGCTAGCGCCTGAAATTTTAGAACTTGCACAAGCTAGTTCGACAGTTCCTGCTAGTCCGTCTGTTTTGAGATATGGTAGTCGAAAATCAGATGTGCAGAGATTACAAACCCAATTAAAGCAGTTGGGATACTACAGTGGACTGATAGATGGACAGTACAATGCCACTACAGAAATCGCTGTAGCTAAATTCCAGAAAGTAAAGGGTTTAAAAGTAGATGGACTTGCAGGTTTGACAACTAGAGAGAAACTGCAAGCAGCCTTAGCTGCCAAAAATCAGATTGTCACCTCTCCAATTATTGCCTCTCCAATTGTCACCTCTCCTGTTTCAACTTCCAAACCAACTACAACACCCAAAGCAACCGAAAAAGGTTTTGTCTGGTGGTTGATATTTGCCATTGGCATTCTAGGAAGTCTTGGCGCACTTGTTTACCTACTGAGGTGGTTTCGTCAGGTCAAACAAGTGCAATCAGAAATATCAAGTACTAAAAGTTTGACTGAAGCTAACAAAATAACGATGATACCACCCCCACCAGAGGTTGTAACTAATCCAAAAATAGCTACGCCACCACTTCCTTCACAATTGCTGCTACCAGAAAAAACTTCCCGGCTTGCTAAACTCAATATTGTTGACGAATTAATTCAAGACTTACGCAGTCCTGACCCAAAGAAGCGGCGCAAGGCTATCTGGGATTTGGGTCAGCAGGGAGATTCGCGGGCAATTCAGCCTATAGTTGACCTGATGATTGATGCTGATTCTCAAGAAAGCAGCTTGATTTTGGCAGCTTTGACAGAAATTGGCATCCGCACACTCAAACCGATGAATCGTGCTTTAGCAATCTCAATTCAAGATGAAAGTCCACAAGTACGGCAAAATGCAATCCGTGATTTGACACGCGTTTATGACATGATGGGTCAAATGACTCAGATGTTGCGCCATGCGTTAGACGATCCAGATGCCGAAGTCCAAGCAACAGCAAGATATGCTTTAACTCAGATGAATCGAATGCGTGGTTTGCCGGAACAACAAGGTTTACCGGAAGATTCACACAAAGATTTACAAGAATAGAGTTAAGATTGACTCTATTTGAGATTTTTCCTTCAATGGAAATTTCAAAATCTAAAATTGGCAGATTCAGGAGGAAAGCAGGTTTTATATGTGGTTTTGAGTTCTATTTGGTCTACTGAACCAAGTTTAAATCTGCTGTCAGGCTAAAAATATCTCAAGCGGATTTGGATATTAGTTTCCGGGCCTGCTACTAAAAATGCTGCTTCGCTAAATTTGGGCGCACCTGTGCGAATTTCTGGATTTCTGGAAAATCCAAAACCTTCTTTTGGTATACCAAAAATATTGGTATTAAGAATACGGTCATTATTTTGATCGTGGAAAACAGCAACGGCGTAACTACCTGCTTTCAAGTTCTCAAAGGTAATGGGTAAAGGAGTGTTATTAATCTTGATACACTGCTTTTGTAAGCCGCGATTGCGATCGCTAGGAAATCCTTCACTGCTAGCAAATATACTGGCACACACTTGTCCCTGTTTATTCTTCAAGCCATCAATTTCTACGGTGAGTTTGCCGTTAAAATTTGCCTTGGCGCTAAATGACCATGCCAGATTTCCTATAACTGCCAATAGCAGCATACTAACTCTCAATCCTTTAACCATAAAATTTTTATCTGGTAAAAAAAGTTTTCAGTTTTATTGCGATCGCACAGATTAATCGTCACATTATTCGGTCAATTCTCACAATTATCTTGCGTACTTTGTCTAAGTAAGTTTAGAGTAAACGATTATATATTATTTTTAATTTTTTATACAAAAAGTTAATGATTTGTCAAGCTACGTTGAAGACCTGTAATTCACAATTTATCTCTGCAACAAGATAATGTATAAAAAACAATGCGTATTTACCAGATCCATCCTGAGATAGCAGATGGCCGAGCTATTTATAGAAGTGCTGTATCACTCCGATGAACCTATCCCACTAATAATATTTGTGCTATGAAGCTTAAGCTTGTTGAGAACTGAAAACGAAAAATCAAGGTTTTCAAGGACATTTTAGAAAAAGAAGTAGGGATTTTGAGAATAGTGGGATACTCGCGGGTAAATTCAAAGGCGATCGCTATCTTACAGTGTCTTTCAAGTAATTGAACTACACGACTCCCCATTCCCCATCTCACCTGAGTTAAACAGAATCGTCGTAGTAAACAATAAAACCTAATTTCCTTAAACAAACCGGGTTTAGAGTACCTGTAATATGGGAGACTTGGCAATATTCCCTATAAATCAGATTCAAGATGAGTAACACAATTGTGGATATCGCAGTCAAGACCATCAACGGCGAGGATAAACAATTAAGCGACTACACCGGAAAAGTACTATTAATTGTAAATGTGGCTTCCTACTGCGGTTATACTTCTCAATACGAGGGGCTAGAAAAGTTGAACCAAAAGTATGGCGAAGCAGGATTAAGTATTTTGGGGTTCCCATGTAACGATTTTGGAGCGCAGGAACCAGGAAGTAATGAAGAGATTGTGCAGTTTTGCACGAGTAAATATGGTGTTACCTTTGAACTATTCGATAAAGTCCATGCTAAAGGCTCGCAGCAGCATCCACTTTATGAGCGACTTACCAAAGCCGTTGAGCCAACGGGAGGTGTTGCTTGGAACTTTGAAAAGTTTTTAGTTAATAAGCAAGGTGAAGTGATAGCTAGATTTAATAGTAGTGTCCAGCCAAATTCACCAGAAATAATTACCATAATTGAGAAAGAACTAGCAAAATAGTCGATTAGTCATTAAGGAAAATTTTTGTACTATTGACTGTTAGCTCTGGACGGTTAAATTTATTTACGCCCAGTCCCTTAATTGAGAATAGTCTCTCAAGCAGCAATTTAATTTATTTGTGTCTAATTTGTCATGAACGTTGCAATCATTGGTTGTGGTTATGTTGGTTATCAAGTTGCTCAATATTGGCAGCAAAAAATGAATTTTGTTGTCAGTGCAACCACAACTTCCCCTGAGCGTGTCTCTGCACTCCAATCAGTATCTCAAAGAGTTGTCGTTACCTGCGGTAATGACCTAGATAGTCTAAAATCAGTTTTACACAATCAAGATGTTGTACTTTTGAGTGTTGCTGCAAAAGGTGCGGAAGTTTACGAAGAAACTTATCTACAAACTGCCCAAAATTTAGTTTCATCTTTGCAGCAGATTAAAAGTGTAAAACAATTAATATATACAGGGAGTTATGCAGTCTATGGTGACAGAAATGGTGTATGGGTAGATGAAGAAACACCTCTTGCACCACCTAATTTAAACGCCCAAATTCTCCGAAAAACAGAGGATGTGTTACTATCAGCATCTAACGAAAATCTCCGTGTTTGTATCTTCCGCGTGGGAGGAATTTACGGCCCTGGTAGAGAACTGTTGAAAATATTTAGTAAATATTCTGGTACAACCCGTACTGGCGGTGAGGATATTACGAATTGGATTCACTTGGATGATATTGTTGGGGCGATAGAATTTGCCCGTAACCGTCGTTTACAAGGAATTTATAATCTGGTAGATGATGCACATCTCACCAGCCGAGAATTGCTAGATAGCCTATTTGAAAAACATAATTTACCCAAAGTTATATGGGATACTTCTATTAAGAATACTCGCCCATATAATGCTTGGGTATCGAATGAAAAGCTGAAAGAGGCTGGATACCAGTTAATTCATCCACAGATGATTTTTTAGCAAGTATTAGAAATAGGAACTATGCAACCATCTGCTGTAAATAACACACCCAACTTGACAGCATCTCCTAGCCAATTTTACACTTGGCAGAATTATCGTTGTGCCTACGAAGTTCTTCAACCAAATAATACAACATCTGAGGGTATTCCCTTAGTGTTAATTCATCCTATTGGTGTAGGATTGTCGCGGCAATTTTGGCAGCGTTTTTGTCATGAATGGTATAATTCAGGTCAGCGTAATTCAATTTATAACCCCGATTTACTAGGATGTGGCGAGAGTGATATGCCTCATCTGGCTTATACTCCTAGTGATTGGGCAGAACAGTTGCAGCACTTTTTACAAACAGTAGTGCAAAAACCTGTAATTGTAGTTGTACAAGGTGCTTTATTACCAGTTGCGATCGCATTAATCCAAAAGCAATCAAACTTAATTGCTAAACTTGTACTTTCTGGCCCCCCACCGTGGGCTTTGATGACAAACAAACCACCAGAATGGCAGCAAAAATTTCTTTGGAATGTGTTAGATTCCCCTTTTGGGAGTGCTTTTTATCGCTATGCACGCACCCCGAAGTTTTTACGTTCTTTCTCGACTCGCCAACTTTTTGCTTCTGATAATGCTGTAGATGGAGAGTGGTTGAACACATTGCTTACAGGTGCCGAAAATCCTGCTAGTCGCCATGCAGTATTTTCTTTTTTAGCAGGGTTTTGGCGGCAGGATTATACTACCTCTATTGCCTCTATTGGGCAACCAACATTAGCCGTTATGGGAGAAACTGCATCGAGTATTAGCCAAAAAAGTAAAAAAGAAACACCAGACAAACGCTTGGCTGACTACCTCGCCTGTTTGCCTCAAGGTCGAGGTATAAAAATAAATGGGCGTAATATTTTACCCTATGAATCAGCTGCTGAATTCGTAGCAGCGATCGCTCCATTTATTAATGGAGTTTCTTAGCTAATTCTGTAGTTAGATCATACCACTCTTCCCATGCTAGGTTATGACTGGAATTGATTACTTCAGGAAGCAAGAACATGGTAACGAATCGCAAAGGACAAAGAGTTCCCAATGTAACTTTTCATACTCGCAAAGACAACCAGTGGGTGGATGTGACAACCGATGAATTATTTGCTAATAAGACAGTGGTTGTCTTCTCCTTACCAGGTGCTTATACTCCGACTTGTTCATCAACTCATCTCCCTGGCTATAACGAGTTGGCTGAGGTTCTCAAAGAAAATGGTGTCGATGACATTATCTGCATTTCTGTCAATGATGCTTTTGTCATGAACGAATGGGCAAAGGATCAAGAAGCAGAAAACATTACACTAATTCCCGATGGTAATGGTGAATTTACTGAAGGCATGGGTATGCTGGTAGATAAATCAGACTTGGGTTTTGGTAAGCGATCGTGGCGTTATTCTATGCTGGTGAGAGATGGTGTAATTAACCAGATGTTTATTGAACCAGAGGAGCCAGGAGATCCCTTTAAAGTGTCTGATGCTGAAACAATGCTCAGATACATCAACCCCCAAGCCGTAAAGCCCGAATTAGTTTCTCTGTTTGCGAAGGTGGGTTGTCCCTTCTGTGCGCGTGCTAAGGCGATGCTCAAGGAACATAGCATTAACTACGAAGAAATTACCTTGGGTAAGGATATCACCACACGCTCATTACGAGCAGTTACAGGGGCGACAACAGTTCCCCAAGTATTTATCGATGGTAAATTAATTGGTGGTTCTGAGGAATTAGAAGCCTACTTCACTGCTAAATAGTTTTCACTAGGGACGCACATCTGTGCGTCCCCATAACGCGTTCAAAGATTGTTCTTCTGTTTTGAGGTTTAGTAACAGCGATCGCATTCCAAGTCATAAATCACTTTCTCTAAATACCATTTATCCGATTGACCTTGGTGCCTCTGCTACTGCTGTTTTAGTAGTCGTTCGGCTGTCGTCACATCACGTTAAGTAAAACAAGTAAACGTTATCGATTTGTCGTACTGTAAACATTGTGGAACTTCTCAAGATTCCAGTAATTTGTAATCAGTAAAGTAGTTAATCGGTATTTTTAACTTAGATATGGAAAAAGTAGAAAATGCTAATAAAGAGAGTCAGTCACCACTTTCTTTTCTGACAAATCTGTTGATTGCTCGTTGGCGATCGCTCTTACTCCTCTCGATCGGAGTATATTTACCTTTGCAGGTCTTTGAAATTCTGACAGTGAAGATATGGGAGAATGAAGCAGGCTTACCGTGGGATGTGCCTATTCTGTTAGCAGTTCATTCTACAGCCAACCCACAGTTAGATGTTTTAGCAGTGACGCTGGCTAAAATTGGTTTACCTTGGACGGCGATGCCGATTTTGGGTGCGATCGCACTTATATTAATACTACAAAAACGCTGGCGATCGCTAGCTTATTTACTCACCGCCTCAGTGGGAAGCGTCATCATCAGCCGCACAGCAAAGGAATTAATGCATCGAGTGCGCCCCCAATTGTGGCAGTCTATTGCGCCTGAGTCTAGCTTTGCATTTCCCAGCGCTCATGCCATGACGAGTATAACTTTGGTAGGAATTTTACTATTCTTAACTTGGGCTAGCTCTTGGCGCTGGTTGGTTCTTATCTGCGGTAGTTTATACATAATAGCTATTGCGTGGTGTCGTCTCTATCTGGGGGTACATTTTCCTAGTGACATTCTCGCAGGTTGGATGGTTGCATTAGGCTGGACAATTGGTGTAAGTCTAATTATCAAACCGTATAAAACTACAGCCAAATCCGCAGATAGCGATCGCCCCAAGGATGAAACGACCTTACTGCCTGAAGAAAGAAAGTTGATAACTGAGGAGTAATATTGTTTCTGCTGAAAGGATTTGATATCCTCCTAAATCCCCCTGAAAATGTGTGACTTTGATTCTGTTGTTCCACTTTTTAAGAGGGATTACGGAGGATTAATCAATTCCTAAGATTACAAACAAATGTTTTCAAACAACCTCTTCACTCAAAAACCATTTAAATTCAGCCAGAAATAAACTTCTTAGACTTATTACGAACCTTGCAAAAGGCCATTAATTGAACTTATACTCTGTTTGATTTGTTCTGTCAGAGAAGTTCTTAATAAGTCAATGGTTTCGGCTGAAAAATTGAGTAATCCCAAAGCATAGAATAAGCTTGAAATCCCAATAAACAAAGCTAATAATCTCCCAAAGCAACCGGGATTAATTTCCACAAAGCCTAACTTAGATTGTCCGATAACGGCAATTGTTATAAAAATAATTCCTGCTATTAAAAATGTGCTATTTGGAGTTAAATCTGTCATTTGCCTGATTAAGATGCCTCAATATTTCTATTCTAACTATTATTAGTTTAAATTTCTGCCCTGACTATATAGCGTTTCCTAATCATACAAGGTACGTCATAGCCCCCTCCTCGCTTGCGGGGAGGGGGTTGGGGG